>PWHO01000292.1 GCA_003555385.1 Bacteroidales bacterium | reverse complement strand
TTGAACCTTTTGTGACGATCCATAAAAATGTGGAAATTGGTGAAGGAACCTGGATCGGTTCCAATGTCACCATCATGGAAGGGGCACGCATCGGAAAGAACTGTAAAATATTCCCGGGCGCCGTGATCAGTGCCGCACCACAGGACCTGAAATACGCAGGTGAAGAAACTACGGTAGAGATCGGAGACAACACCACCATTCGCGAGTTTGTCACCGTCAACCGGGGAACAAAAGAAAGCAACAAGACAGTAATCGGGAACAATTGCCTCCTGATGGCTTATGTACATATTGCACATGACTGCGTGATAGGCAACAACTGCATCCTTGCCAATGCAGCCAACCTGGCCGGACATATCACCATGCATGATTTTGCCATTCTTGGCGGATTGTCTGCCGTTCATCAGTTTGTAAACATAGGCAGTCATGTAATGATATCGGGAGGATCACTGGTACGAAAAGATGTTCCGCCATTTACCAAGGCGGCCAGAGACCCGCTCTCTTTTGTGGGAATCAACTCGATAGGGCTGCGCAGACGCGGATACACCAGTGAACAGATCAATCAGATTCAGGACATCTACCGGGTTATCTACCTGAAAAACCTGAATGTCAGTCAGTCACTGACCTATATAGAGACGGAAATGGCTGCATCGCCCGAAAGGGATGAGATTCTGAGTTTCATCAGCAAATCGAGCAGGGGAATCATGAAAGGCTATTCATACAAAGAAAAATAAATTGCCTGCATGATACAGGTCGATATATCCGGCACAGGCAAAAAGTTCCAGGGGAAATGGGTATTCAGGGGTATCGACCTGCAAATCAGCCCGGGAAAGAGGCAGGTCATTACCGGGAAAAATGGCAGCGGAAAATCGACGCTGCTGCAAATGATCGCCGGATTCCGCACCCCCTCTGAAGGAAACATTGCCTGGTTTCTGGAAGGCCGGCAGTTGCACCCCGATTTCATTTACAGACACGTGGCAATGGCCGCACCTGGTCTTGACCCGACCGAAGAATTCACTTTTCCGGAACTGATTGCTTTTCACCAACGTTTTAAACCTTTTCCGGGCACACCAGACATTGGCCACATCCAGGAAGTAGCAGGACTTGCAGCCAGCCGCGACAAAGCCATCAAATATTTTTCTTCAGGAATGAAGCAAAGGGTAAAGCTGGTAATGGCACTGATGCCCTCATCCGGCCTGGTTCTGCTCGACGAGCCATGCACCAACCTTGACGAGGAATCCAGAAAATGGTACAGGGATCTTCTTCAGCGTTACGCCGCAGGTAAAACAATTGTCATTGCCTCAAATCATAATTCCGAAGAATATGATCCGGATGACCCTGTGATCGAATTATCAGCTTAAGGTATCAGCACCCTGTTCGGGCCGCCCGGGTGGGGTGTTTTCCATCTGGCAGCCAAAATGAGATTTTTTTATTAATTTTGTGTCGATTTTCACCAAAATTGTTGATTAATAACAGCTTATGGCAACAACATCAGATTTTAGAAATGGTTTGTGCCTGGAAATGAATAAAGAACTCTACACCATCGTTGATTTCCAGCATGTGAAACCAGGTAAAGGAGGCGCGTTTGTGCGCACCAAGTTGAAAAACCTGAAAACAGGAAAGGTATTGCCCCATACGTTCAATGCGGGTGTCAAAGTAAATGTGGCTCGTGTGGAACGCAGGCCTTACCAGTTTCTGTACAAGGATGACCTGGGCTATCATTTCATGCACACCACAGATTTTGAACAGTTAAGTATTGAGGAACATCTGATTGACGCGCCCGGGCTGCTTAAGGAAGGACAGGAAGTGGAAATCATGTACCATGCAGACACTGAGACCCCCCTCAGCGTAGATCTTCCGCCGTTTGTGGAGTTGGAGATCACCTATACAGAGCCGGGAGTTAAAGGTGATACCGCCACCAATACACTGAAAGCCGCCACCGTGGAAACCGGCGCTACCGTGAATGTCCCGCTGTTTATTGATACTGGTGAAAAAATCAAGGTAGACACCCGTACAAAAGCCTACTCAGAACGGGTTAAGTAGGATTGTATTTGGAAGGGCACTTTAGTAGCAAACTACTCGCAACAAAGTGCTCACCTTCATATTTTCCGATCAGAACCACTTCATCGGATTTTTCAAAATCCTGTGGTTTACCGCCAAAATACAGCACTTCGACCTCTTCATTGTCACTGTCACGCATCGTGAAGGTAAGTGTTAGTGTATTGTCTTTGACTTCCTCCTTCACGGGCCTGGTTTTCACCAATTCGCCGATGATATGAAATTCTCTTCCGGGATTGGCGCGAGCCTCAGCAAATACCGCATAGGTGTCGGCATTGTATACCGTACCGATAATCGCACCGAGGGCGATGGCAATGAAAACCAGTCCAAGTACATGTGACCTTCTCATAGGCTCATTTTCTCTTTTCCGTGTTTCTTTCCTCTTCGAGTTTCTTCAGTTTCATCTCGGAAGCTTTGATGCGCTTTTCCAGGTAAAACAAAAAGGCCGTAATGCCCAGGAATATTATTACCAGCAATAAAGCAACCACTATGATTTTTCCTTCAGCCATGCGTTCTGTTGGTTAGTTGTTATGCAGTTCAGAAATTCTATAATCAATTCGGCTGCTCCTGTATAAAAGTGAATATAGCCACCAGGCCATTATAAACCATCCGGCCACGGCCGGGAAAAAAACCTTTCTCATTTCAGGAGCGAGGTCGCCCACCGAAAGAGCGGGGTTGCCATCCACCCCGGGGTGAATGGATGCAGCCGCCATACGGGGAATGATCATGATAAACACAAAAAACAATACAAAAGCAAATATGTTGTAGACAGCTGC
>PWHO01000172.1 GCA_003555385.1 Bacteroidales bacterium | reverse complement strand
TCTCCAGCTTCAGGTCGCGCATACCACTCACCTCAACCCCGAAATTAACCTCTCTGACAACCGCTTCTTTCAGTGCCGCATACAGGGCATATCCATGCTCATTCTCTGTGTCGATCAGGATTCTGAGCACAGGCAAATCGGTGTTGAAACGCTCTTCGTGAATTTCCGGGTCGTAAGGCACCACTGCATCTGCCGCCGCATCGAGCAGGAGTGTCAGGCTAAGTTTCCGGTTGCCGGAAGAGGGCGTGTTTGTCACTTCAAAGTCTGATGGCTCCATCCACTCTTTTTCACCGCTCAACAAAGGGAGTATGGCGGTTTGTACAGTTTCAATGTCAGGAAAATCAGCCGGAAACGTGTTTTCTGCAAGCGTAATGTCAACGGTGACCTCTCTTTTTCCCTCCTTTAGGAGCAACACATGGGATGCGAGGG
Source organism: Bacteroidales bacterium (assembly GCA_003555385.1). Classification (GTDB taxonomy): domain Bacteria; phylum Bacteroidota; class Bacteroidia; order Bacteroidales; family UBA7960; genus PUPG01. The sequence goes on along the minus strand of PWHO01000172.1, from coordinate 2,404 downwards.
CAAATCCCGGGCTCGCCGAAGGCCATCGTTGATTCCCGAAGCCATTCCACTGCGGGTTTTCTTCACCGAATTCCGTACCCATCCCATCAAGAGAGTTGGTTTTTTCAGCGTAACGAATGGTTTTTCCCGCTTCGTGATAAATACTTTTCAGGCTTGCCACCTTTGCCTTTCCCACCACCAATTCTCCGGTGGTGGCATACAGGATGGGTTTCCCGTTTTTGTCTTTGCCTCCTTCAAAGAGCGTACCCTTTGGCAAGATGTCATTGACGGCGTTTTTTGCCAGTTCAAAGATCAGGTGCACACGATGGGGCACAGCCGGCTTTTTGCTTAATTGCAAAACCTCTTTGTAATAAAAATCCAGATGCCGTTTGCCAAGCTGGTTCAACTGTTGCTGCGGGAACTTCATTAGCTTGAGAAAGCTGAGAAACAGCGCCATATGTGGCTCATAATTACCCCTGGGCTGCTCCTCTGAGATCCTTTCCCTTTCGTTTTCGGGTAACCAGCTTTCCCCTTCAACCAGGGCTGCATCTTTCAGGAATGCTTCAATTTCGTTCGCTGATTTGAAAAAAGCCTGCCAGTTTCCCACGTGGTTTTGGTCGTCGGAGAGATGAAAATACCGAAGCTTGCCTGCAAAATCAAAGGCAAAATGCATCCAGTCGCGCAGCGAAAACCCATGCACATTCACGGAAGCCGGGTCCAGTGCCTCAATAAAACGCTGATGCTGGCCGGTGCCATCATACTTCAAAGGGTGTTTTGTATTGCAGTTCAGTGCCATTTTTATCGATTGTCAGGTAAACGGGGCCCGTACATTTTGTAAAAGGGAAATACGTAATTGAAACGTGAATTGGTTGCCTTCACGGTATAGTCAATATTGATCAGCAAAACGCCTTCATGTTCGCGTGATGTGTCAATTTCGAGACCTTCCAGTCTGATGCGGGGCTCAAAATACAGTATGGCTGTTTTCACAAGATCGCTGAGGTAAGTCACCAGGGTGAGATTCATGGTTTCGAACACCATTTCGTCCAGGTTACAGCCATAGTTTGGTTGCATGATACGCTCCCCCAGCCTGGTTGACAAAAGGATGTCCAGGCTGCTCTCAATGTCATCCACACCCTGCAGCATACTTACGCTTTTCGATGCCTTGTCGAAAGCAGGCGGGAAGTCCCACCCGCGCCCAAGGAATGCATACTTTTTAGCCATGTTGCTTTTTTTCAATGTGTTACCTATCCGATCAATACGTTCATGCAGCCGGTAATAATGGATCCACCATGTGCTGTGGGGTCACCCAGCCTGGCTGCCGGCATGCCCCCGATCAGAACGGTTGCGGTTCCTGATAATATAGTGGCAGGCGGCCCGGTGCAGCTTGCCATATCACCAACCCTGGAGGCGGGCATACCGCCAATCAGCACAGTTGGTTCGCCGGGGCCCAGTATGGGGCCCCCGACGTGGGCTGCACCCGTTACCATCGGACATACATGCGTGTCGTTGATCCTTGCTGCGGGTTGTCCCATAATGTGTTTTTTAATTGATTTTTACCAATGACCCTTTAATCACCGCCATCCCGTTTGTGCTCAGCTCGGCTCCGCTTCCCCCTTCAGCTTTTAACGCGGAGTTTGCTTTCAGATCCACATTCATGCCTCCTCCCTCCAGGTTTATACCGGCCTTAATTACAATGTCTTTTGGGCTCTCAATGCGGATACCTTCGCCATCCATGACGATCATGTTGCCATGCTGATCTTCCAGGCGTATATGGTCTTTTTCATCATCCACCTTGATTATTTTTCCTGCCGGACTTTCTATTTCCACATATTTCTTATCATCATCAAACACCAGTTTCAACCCGCTGCGTGAAAGATATCCCTTCTGGTGATTATCATCTTTGGCAGGGATTGGAGCCGGATTGGCACTGCTGTGAAGAATTCCCAAAACAACCGGGTGCCGGGGGTCATCATTGACGAAGCCCACAATTGCTTCATCGCCGATTTCAGGCCTGAACACAAAGCCCCTTTCTTCGCCGGCATCGGGTAAGGCAAGTCTGGCCCATACCCCTTCACTGTCTTCACCCATGATCGGTATACGGATCTTGATTCTTTCCTCCCCATCGGGGTCATCACCCAGTTGTATAACCTTAGCGGTATGCAAGCCATGAATGGCTGCAAGCAGACCGGAAGCCGGCTTGCTTTCCACGCGGAACTTTTCGGTAAACCACTCGGGGTCAATACCAAACTGGATATCCATCTGCCAATCGCCGGAGAAGATCGAATGTTTCACGCCGCTCACGAAAGCTTTACCATTGAAACGGTCTCCCACACCCCGGAGGTCTATCATTTTCCCGGGTTTAACATGGTGCACGCCTTTGCAACTGACACGTCCGCGAACTTTGGCCAATTGTCGTTTTTGCAGC
>PWHO01000291.1 GCA_003555385.1 Bacteroidales bacterium | reverse complement strand
TGACATATATATATGGGGCGTCCGGAAAAAATTATTGTATTGATTGCAGAAGATGAATACAGCAACTTTTTGCTGATGAAAACCATTCTAAACTTGCATAACTACGAGGTTATCCACGCCAGGAACGGGCGGCTTGCCGTAGACTACTGTCTTACCAATCATGAAATCGGGCTGGTGTTAATGGATATTAAAATGCCGGAGATGAACGGGCTGGAAGCCACGAGAATCATCAAGGAAAAGCGTCCGGATCTTCCTGTAATGGCTGTGACTTCCCATGCCCTGATGGCCGACAGCAAAAAGGCCTTTGATGCGGGCTGTGACGACTACCTTTCCAAGCCATTCAAGGCGGCAGTGCTTTTGGAGAAAATGGATCAACTCCTGGGAAATGGTACTCAGCTCCGGTAAGCTTTCTTTGAGCCAGTCAGTTTGCCGGATTTCCATGGTGGATCAGGAGAGCAACGATTTCCGGCGGAAACAAAAAAAGGGCACTGATTTCAGCGCCCTCTTTGTGGTTGACCGACCAGGATTCGAACCTGGACAGACAGCTCCAAAAACTGTAGTGCTACCGTTACACCATCGGTCAATTCCTTTCGGGGGGCAAAATTAAAAAGATTTTTTTGAAGAGCAATATATTTTGGGAGAAATCTTGACAGGTATGTACGTAATAACTATGGAAAAACGTTGGAAGTTGAGCAAAAGCATGTTAAAATTACGCATTTGTGCCGCTTTTTTTCTTATTTTCGCAATCCGCCTGCTGGCGAAAAAACGTATATAAGTCGCTCAAAGACAACTTAATCATGGATTCAATGGATGACATTTTGTATCGTAAGCTGAATAATTACATCGGGTGGGGCTTGTTCGCCTTTGCCACACTGATGTTTATGATGACACTGGAACCCACTGTCAGCTTCTGGGATGCCGGAGAGCGAATTGCAGTCTCTTATAAGCTGCAGATCGGTCACCCTCCCGGAGCTCCCTTGTATCAGATGCTGGCCAGGGTGTTCTCCATGTTTGCATTGGGGGAAGTCAGCAGGGTGGCATTCTGGATCAACGCCATGTCGGCGATTGCCGGCGGGCTAACCGTAATGTTTTTGTTCTGGACCATCACCATACTTGCCCGCAAGCTCATTAACCAGGCTGCAGAGATGACATCTGTCAGGGCGATGATGATTTTCGGAGCCGGCCTGATTGGGGCACTGACCCTTACCTTCAGTGACTCGTTCTGGTTCACCGCTGTTGAGGCTGAAGTATATATGACCTCTGCATTTCTGACGGCCTTTGTTTTCTGGGCCATTCTTAAATGGGAAGCACGGGCCCATGAAAGGGATGCCCATAAATGGCTTGTTCTGATCTTTTACATTATCGGTCTTTCCATCGGGGTTCACCTGCTCAACCTGCTGGCGATCCCGGCCATAGTATTTGTCTATTATTTCAAGAAATATCAGCCCACCACCAAAGGGATCCTTTTTACGGGCCTTGTTGCCGTGGGTCTGCTTTACTTTGTGCAGTCAATTCTCATTCCCGGACTGCTCAATATGGACTGGCAGTTCGAACGGTTTTTCGTCAACACCATCGGGCTTCCTTTCCATAGCGGAACAATTATTTACTTCATTGTGCTGATCGTCGCCCTTGCCTATGCCCTGTATTATACCCAGAAAAAGAAACGGGTGGTCTGGAATACCATTTTTTTGTGCATCACTTTTATTGTGATCGGTTATTCTTCCTTTTTTATGCTGGTGATCCGGTCCAATGCCCAGGTGCCCATCAATGAGAATGCCCCCAAAGACGCTCTTTCTATGAAGGCCTACCTGGGTCGTGAACAATATGGTGACTGGCCCTTGGTGCATGGTCCCTATTACAATGCCCCCGTGGTGGATATGGAAGATGGCAACCCGGTGTGGGGAAAAAACCGCGAAACCGGACGGTATGAGATCATCAATCCGCGTGAAGGACTGGGGCCGGTATATGATCCGCAGTTTACTACGTTATTCCCGAGGATGCACAGCAGCCGTCAGCAGCATGTGAGGGGGTATGAAGACTGGGGCAACGTCAGGGGCAGTCCGGTTTCCACAACCCGGCATGACGGGACCACGGAAACCATTAACCGTCCTACTTTCGGTGAAAACCTTCGCTTTTTCTTTTCTTACCAGGTCGGGCATATGTACGTTCGTTACCTGATGTGGAATTTCAGCGGCCGCCAGAATGATATTCAGGGTCATGGCAGCCCGGTGGAAGGGAACTGGATTACCGGTATCTCCTTTATCGACAACCTGCGCCTGGGTCCTCAGGACCTCCCCGAAAGCATGACATCCAATCCCGGGTACAACCGTTATTATATGCTGCCCTTCCTGCTCGGGGTAATTGGGTTTCTTTACCAGTTGAAAAGGCGGCCCAATGATACCCTGGTTGTGGGGCTGCTCTTCTTTATGACAGGGCTGGCCATAATCATCTACCTGAATCAGACGCCATTTCAGCCCAGAGAAAGGGACTATTCTTATATCGGATCATTCTATGCCTTTTCCATTTGGGTCGGACTTGGCATGCTTGGTTTGGCTGATGGGTTACTCCGGAAACTGAAAGAAAGGAAGGTGAAACTGGAAGGCAAGAAAGGACTTGGTGTGGTTGCTGTAGTTACTGCCCTGTGTCTGTTGGTTGTTCCGGTAAATATGGCAAAAGAAAACTGGGAAGACCATGACCGCTCCGGGCGTTATACCGCCAGGGATGTGGCCGCCAATTACCTGGAAACCTGTGCCCCCAACGCGATCATCTTTACCAATGGTGACAATGACACTTTTCCGCTCTGGTATGCCCAGGAGGTGGAAGGGGTCAGACCG
>PWHO01000316.1 GCA_003555385.1 Bacteroidales bacterium | reverse complement strand
TACAAGGTTCGTGAGATCCTCCTTGTGGCCAACCTTTACGACGCCTATATCATTGAAGAGGAAGGCCGGTTTTTTGAGCAGGTTACAGGTGAATACCATCAGCTGAACCTCTCCTCCGCCCCCCGCATCACTGGCGTGTCTCCCCCCGAGGAAGCCCTGGAAAAATTACAGGAGAAACATTTTGACATGGTGATCGTCATGATGGGGGGGGAAAAATCAACGCCCATTCAGCTAAGCAGCATCATCAAACAGATATACAACAACATCCCCATTTTTATGTTGCTGAACAACAACAGCGACATTGCCCTGTTCGAGGATGGAAAAAAACCCATCACTTCCATTGATAAGGTGTTTGTGTGGAACGGTGACTCCAAGGTTTTTCTGGCCATGGTGAAATACAATGAGGATAAAACAAATGTGAAGAACGACACACAAATAGGGATGGTACAGGTGATCCTGCTGGTGGAAGATTCAGCAAAGTACTATTCCCGGTACCTTCCCATATTGTACTCCATTGTGATCGAGCAAACCCAGCACCTGATTGAGGAAGTAAACACCGATGAGCTCTACAAGCTTCTCAAAATGCGGGTCAGGCCGAAAATTTTGCTTGCTTCCACCTATACTGAGGCCATCAACCTGTTCAATCAATACAAAGACAACCTGCTTTGCCTTATTTCGGATGTAAAATTTGAGAAGGATGGAGAGATGGACGGCCGGGCTGGGCTGAAGCTGACGGAGTACGCCAAACGTTCCACTCCCAACCTCCCCACAGTGCTTCAGTCGTCGGATATGGAAAATGCCAATGAAGCGTATAAACTGCAAAGTACTTTCATCAACAAAAATTCTGACACCCTTAAACAGGATCTGCAGAGTTTTATCAACTATTATTTGGGATTCGGGCACTTCATTTATAAAGATGAAGACGGTCGCCGCGACATAGCCATAGCCCGTTCCATGAAAGAATTCCGCACCCACCTGAAGACCATTCCGGAAAAATCTCTGCTCTATCATGCGAAAAAAGATCATTTTTCGCATTGGCTCATGGCCAGGGGTGAAATTCAGATCGCACGACGCATCAAGCCACTGAGGGTGGATGATTTCAAATCTCCCGGCAGCCTGCGGCAATACCTGATCGAAGTCATTGACGAATGCATCCATGACAAGCAACGTGGAAAGGTGATCAATTACGAAGAATCCGCGCTGCTCGACGACACCAATATCGTGAGTATGTCACCTGGCTCACTGGGAGGCAAAGGGCGCGGACTGGCATTCGTCAACATGATCATCAACAGCTTTGACTTCAATGAGCTGGTGCCCGATATCCGGATTTCTACCCCGCGCACTTCCATCATCGGAACTGAGGAGTTTGAACGTTTTATTCACAACAACGATCTGTATAACAAAATATACGGGGAAACGGATTATGACAAGATAAAAGCCCTTTTCCTGGGCGGACACCTGACCCCCACCCTGCGCAAACGCCTGAAAACATACCTTTCGGTAAACCAGAAGCCATTGGCCATACGATCTTCCAGCTTATTTGAGGATTCATTGATGCAGCCATTTGCCGGAATTTTTGATACCTTTTTGCTGCCCAACAACCACCACGACCCTGATGTGCGGCTCAAACAAACCATGGATGCCATCAAACTGGTATACGCCTCTATCTTCTCTCCCACGGCCCAGTCTTATTTCAGGGCCGTGAATTATAAAATCGAAGAGGAAAAAATGGCTGTGGTGATCCAGGAGGTGGTCGGCCACGAGTATGAAGGATGTTTTTATCCGCATATCAGCGGTGTCGCCCAGTCTTATAATTTTTACCCTTACTCTTACATGAAGCCGGAAGAGGGTTTTGCCTCCATAGCCATGGGGTTGGGTAAATATGTGGTGGAAGGAGAAAAGACTTACCGATTCTCCCCGGTTCACCCTCAACTGGAGATGTATACCCCGAAAGAGTTGTTCAAAAATTCACAGGTTCATTTTTATGCCGTGGATCTGCATAAGAAAGAACTGAATTTGCTGGAGGGAGAGGATGCCGGACTTACCAAGCTGGAAATCGAACAGGCAGAGAAGCACGGTACCCTGAAACATTGCGCGTCGGTTTACGATATCAACAGTGAGCGTACCATCCCCGGAATTACGAATACAGGACCCCGTGTGGTCAATTTTGCGAACATCCTGAAGTACGATTACATTCCGCTGGCCAAATCCATCGAAACCATCCTGGATATTATTTCCGAATCGATGGGAACGCCCATCGAGATGGAATTTGCCATTGACCTGAACAAAGACAGGGAAGGACACGCTACTTTCTATTTACTGCAGATCAAACCCCTGATCAAGAATATCATTGAAACTGATATCCACATCGACAACATCGACAATGAACGACTATTGCTCTATAGTGAAAACGGCATGGGCAACGGACGGATCACCGGACTGCAGGACTTAGTATTTGTGGATCCGGATCGCTTTGACAAGCTGAAAACAGAAAAGATCAGGGACGAAATCGATGAGATCAACGCCACTATGGCCCAAAAAGACAGAAAGTATATCCTGGTCGGACCGGGAAGGTGGGGAACCCGCGACCGTTTTATCGGCATCCCGGTAAACTGGTCACAGATATCCAATGCACGCATCATTGTGGAGGTGAGCATGGAAGACTTTCCCCTTGATGCATCCCTGGGCTCCCACTTTTTCCATAACGTGATTTCCATGAACGTGGGCTACTTCTCCGTAAAGCACAACGACCTGATCGATTACATCGACTGGGAAATACTTAAAGATGCCCGCATCATCAATGAAAAAAAATACGTAACACACATCCGTTTCAATAAACCGCTGGAAGTGATCATGGACGGGAAAAAGCGGGCCGCCCTGATCTATCACCAGGAAAACAGGACCAATAAACAAGTAAGCGACAAAGAATGACAACCGAACAATCAAAATACCAATACGACGAGAAATTCGCCACCGACACCTATGAATTCAAGGAGATCTCCTACGAAGATCTGATGCAAAAACGGATCATCAATGTGTTGCTTATTTGCAGTAACTATGATGCCTTTATGCTGGAGGAGGACGGCCGGATCAATGAAAAAATTTTCCTGGAATACACTTCAAAGAACCTTCGTTACCCCCCTCAGTTCACCCAGGCCAGCTCCTCAGAGGAGGCTTTCCGTAAACTGGAGGAAAAGGATTTTGACCTGGTGATCACCATGCTCAACGTTGGCAGGATCGACTGCTTTGAGATGGCCAAAAAAGTAAAGAAACGCCACCCCGGTATTCCCATCGTGGTATTGACCCACTTTTCCAGGGAGGTATCCCTGAAGCTTCGCAACGAAGACCTGAGTTCTATTGATTACGTATTCAGCTGGCTGGGTAATGCAGGGTTGCTGCTGGCCATCATCAAGCTGCTGGAAGACAGGATGAATGCCGATTTCGATATTGAGAAAGTGGGCGTACAGGGCATCCTGCTGGTGGAAGACTCGGTGCGTTATTATTCATCCTATTTGCCCACCATTTACAAGGTGATTTTCGACCAGACCAATGAGTTGATGACGGAAGGGCTCAATGAACACCGTAAAACTCTCAGAATGCGTGCCCGGCCGAAAATTCTGCTGGCCAAATCCTACGAGGAGGCTTTGTCGCTATACAAGAAATACAAAGACAACCTTTTGGGGATCATCTCGGATATCAGTTACGCCAAGGGTGGCAAAAGAGATAACCAGGCCGGGGTCAAGCTCGCCACGCATGTCCGCAAAAATAACAGTCAGATCCCCATCCTGCTTCAGTCATCTGAAAAATGGGATGCCAGCATTAACAAAAACATTGATGTCAGTTTTATTAACAAGTATTCCAAAACACTGCTCATTGAGCTCAAGCACTACATTAAGGAGAATTATGGCTTTGGTGATTTTGTGTTTAAAAATAAAGACACCGGCATGGAACTGGGCCGGGCAAACAACCTGCATTCTTTGCAGGTAAAAATCACCAACGCCGACCCCAAGGTTCTGGAATACCATGTTTCCAACAACCATTTCTCCAGGTGGCTCAAGGCCAGGGCCTTATTCTCCATCGCCAACGTGTTTGCCCGGAAAAGCCGGGATGACTTCAATAATGTGGAAGAGGTCAGAAGCTACCTGATCGACACCATTGCCAATTACCGGCGCACAAAAGGGCGCGGCATCATTGCCAGTCACCTCGACGAATACGCGGTTTTTACCAGGTTGGGCGACGGACAACTTGGGGGGAAAGCACGCGGACTGGCCTTCATTGATTCGGTGATCAACAAACACAAAATCATGACCCACTGGAAAGGCGTCGGTATATCCATCCCACGCACTGTAGTGTTGACTACTGATATATTTGATGAATTCATGGAGGAGAATGAGTTATACAAATTTACCCTGTCTGAGGTGAGCGATGACGAAGTGCTCAATCGCTTCGTCCAGAGTAAAAGTCCGTCAAGAATGCGTTCATACATTAAGGAGATCGTCGACTTCTTTAAATCCCCGGTTGCGGTCAGGTCATCCAGCTTGCTGGAAGACAGCCACTATCAACCATTTGCAGGGGTTTATTCAACCTACATGATCCCCAACAACCACAGCGACCGAAACGTTCGCATACAGCAATTGGATCAGGCCATCAAAAGTGTCTACGCATCCGTTTTCTACGAGGAAAGCAAAGCCTATATCGAAGCCACTTCCAATGTCATCGATGAGGAAAAAATGGCTGTGGTGATCCAGGAATTGTCGGGCCGGTCTTACGACAATATGTTTTACCCCACCATTTCAGGGGTTGCCCGGTCGGTAAACTTCTACCCCATCGAACCCGAAAAGTACGAAGACGGGGTAGCCAATATTGCATTCGGACTGGGAAAAACCATTGTAGACGGCGGGGTTTCTTTCCGTTTTTCCCCAAAACATCCGCATCAGGCTTTACAGCTGGCCAATACAGATATTGCATTGCGCGATAGTCAGCGGGAGTTTTACAGCCTGAACCTTGACCCGGAAAAATATCAGCCGGCAGTGGATGATTCAGTAAGCCTGCATAAGCTCAGGATCCGCAGCCTGAAAGGCTCCTCTTCACTCAAATATGTGGCCTCAACTTATGATTATGAGGATCAGATCATCCGTGACGGACTCTATGAAGGAGGAACCCGCATCATTACCTTTGCCAATGTGCTGAAACACGGTTCTTTCCCCCTGGCCGACGTTTTGGATAAATTACTCCGCATCGGGCAAAGGGAAATGAACAACCAGGTGGAGATTGAATTTGCCGTCAGCCTTGATGTGCCCAAAGGCAAAAAACAGCAATTTCACTTTCTGCAGATCCGCCCGGTGGTTGAAACACAGGAGAAAAACCAGGTCAAACTCAGTGCCCATAAAAAAAACAGCACCGTCGTAATCAGTCACAACGCACTGGGCAATGGCGTCATTGAAGGGATCCATGACTTTATTTATGTAAAGCCCGAGTCGTTTGATGCAGCCCGAACCGAAAAGATCGCAGAAACAATCGGAAAGCTGAATAAACAATGTCAGCAGGAGAAGAAACATTATATCCTTGCGGGCCCAGGTCGCTGGGGTTCCAATGACCCCTGGCTCGGCGTACCAGTTAAATGGGCGCAGATATCGGCAGCCCGCCTGATCATTGAATCCGGATTGAAGGATTTCAGGATCGACCCCAGCCAGGGCACCCATTTCTTCCAGAATCTTACCTCTTTCAGCGTGGGGTATTTCACCATCAACCCCTATATGAATGACGGACATTATGATGTCGATTTCCTAAATAAGCAGGAAGCCGTCTATGAGGATGATTTTGTCAGGCATGTCCGTTTTGATTGCCCCCTTACCATAAAAATTGATGGGAGCAAAAAAGCCGGAATAGTACTGAAACCGGGCTAAATAATTTTACCCTTTTCGTTTGGTTTATACACAAATAAGGCATAAATTCGCTACCGAATTGCTAATTAATTAACAGCAATTGATTTATTCATTATTTAAATCACCCTATTATGAATTTAGAAAAGATAATGGCAGACCTGGAACGTAAGAATCCAGGCGAAAAAGAGTTCTTGCAAGCGGCACGGGAAGTGTTGGAAACCATCACCGACGTGGTGGAAGAAAACCCAAAATACCAGGCTGCTAATATTATTGACCGGATCACCGAACCCGATCGCGTGATCTCCTTTAAAGTGGAATGGATGGATGACAAAGGCAACGTTCATGTAAACCGTGGCTACCGTGTTCAGTTCAACAATGCGATAGGCCCTTACAAAGGAGGTTGCCGCTTCCACCCGAGTGTTACACTGAGCGGACTGAAGTTCCTGGGCTTTGAGCAGATCTTCAAGAACAGCCTCACCACATTGCCCATGGGCGGTGCCAAAGGTGGAAGTGATTTCGACCCCAAAGGCAAATCACAGGCTGAGATCATGCGGTTCTGTCAGGCATTCATGGCAGAGCTCTACAAGTACATCGGTCCTGACACCGACATTCCGGCCGGTGACATCGGCGTCGGTGGTCGCGAGATTGGCTACATGTACGGCATGTACAAAAAACTGGTAGGCGAACACACCGGTACCTTTACCGGCAAGGGACGCAACTGGGGTGGCAGCCTCATTCGCCCGGAAGCCACTGGTTTCGGTGCGGTATATTTCGCCGAGGAGATGCTTAAGACCAAAGGCGAAAAACTTACAGGCAAAACCGTCGCCCTTTCCGGTTTTGGCAACGTCACATGGGGCGCAGCAACCAAAGCCACTGAGCTCGGTGCCAAAGTTGTGACCATCAGCGGTCCTGACGGATATGTATACGACCCGGACGGCATCTCTGGAGATAAGATCGATTATCTGCTTGAGCTGCGTGCCTCCAATCAGGACATCGTCAAACCATACACCTACGAATTCCCCAACGCCCAGTTCTTCGAAGGCAAGCGTCCATGGGAACAAAAGGTTGATATTGCCATGCCTTGTGCCATTCAGAATGAGCTGAACGAAGAGGATGCCAAAAACCTGGTGAATAACGGTGTGATGGCCATCTCCGAAGGTGCCAATATGCCCTGTACGGCAGAAGCTATGGAAGTTATCCAGAAGGCCAAGATCCTCTATGGCCCGGGCAAGGCAGCCAATGCCGGCGGTGTAGCCACATCCGGACTCGAGCAAACACAAAACGCCATGAAACTGAACTGGCCGGCCGAGGAAGTGGCAGAAAAACTGCATGAAATCATGAAGAACATTCATGAAGCGTGCAAGAAATATGGCCAGGAAGAAGACGGGTATATCAACTATGTGAAAGGCGCCAACGTGGCCGGCTTTATTAAGGTAGCCGATGCCATGATCGATCAGGGCGTAATCTGATCCATGCGTTAATCGCATAAGCGATACCTGAACCTGAATAAGCAAAAGAGCCGGACGGAATTACCGTTCGGCTTTTTTTGTCCATGCCATCCTCATGGAAACCTTAACTTCGTGGGGCAGTTTTAAAATCCGCTCATGAATTCCAAAAAAGAACTTGCATCAAGGTTTATCAACAGCACAGGCTGTCATGTGTTTCTGACGGGGAAGGCAGGAACCGGGAAAACCACCTTTCTGAGAGAATTGGTCAGCAATACCCACAAAAAAACGATCGTGGCAGCCCCGACGGGCATTGCCGCCATCAACGCCGGTGGAGTTACACTTCACTCCCTGCTTCAGCTTCCATTTGGGGCCTTCTTCCCCACTGAGAGTTTTCCGGGGGGATTCTCCATCAATACAGAAATATATACCCCAAAAAGCCTGCTTCGCAATAGCAGGTTTTTTGAGGCGAAAAGAAGGCTGCTGCGCGAGATGGAACTGCTGATTATTGATGAGGTCAGTATGCTGCGGGCCGATACCCTGGATGCCATCGATGCCATTTTACGTCATGTGCGGCGGAAAAACCATGCACCATTTGGCGGCGTACAGCTTCTTTTAATTGGTGACCTTCTGCAATTACCACCCGTCGTTAAGAGACAGGAGTGGGAATTACTAAAGACAAACTATCCCAGCCTGCACTTTTTTCATGCCAGGGCCCTGGCGCAAAACCCACCTCTTTACATCGAGTTTGAGCACATATACCGCCAGCATGACCCGGTCTTCATCAACCTGCTGGCAAGGCTCAGGGAAAACAAGATGAACAGAGAGGATGCAGCTTTACTCAACCGTCATGTACACCCCGGATTTGATCCGCTGGAAGAATCAGGACATATTTTCCTTACCACCCACAATAACAAAGCAGACCAAATCAATAAAAGAGCCCTGGAAAAGCTCAAGGGCCGGCCGCTGCATTTTGATGCAGCAATTACAGGGGATTTTGGTGAAGCATTTTATCCGGCAGACTATTCCCTGCAACTGAAAAAGGGGGCCCAGGTAATGTTTATTAAAAATGATCACACTGGCGAGCAGCGATACTTCAACGGCAAAATTGGCAAGATCGAAGAACTCAGTAAAGATAATATCGTGGTTGGTTTTCCGGATGGCTCTCATCCTGCTGAAGTGGAACGCCACACCTGGGAGAACAAAAAATTCACCCTTAACAAAGCGAACAACGAAATTGAGGAGAAGGTAACGGGAACTTTTTCACACTACCCCATAAAACTGGCATGGGCCGTTACAGTGCACAAAAGCCAGGGACTCACATTCGACAAAGCGGTGATTGATGTATCCGGGGCATTTGCACCCGGGCAGATCTATGTGGCAATGTCAAGGCTCAGGGGGCTGGAAGGGCTTGTACTGAGTGAACCGGTACCGGAACAACAGTTTTCACAGGATGACCATGTCAAATTCTTCTCGGCAGGCAAAAGCTCAGTTACAGAACTAAAACAAAAGCTTCAAACAGAATCCCGGCACTTCATTGAGCGAGAGCTGTCAGATACTTTCAATTTTGATGAGTTGCAGGAAAGCCTCCGGTTCCACCTCCGGGGATATGACAAAAAAGAAGGACGTTCAGTAAAGCAAAGCTTCAGGCCCTGGGCTGAGGATATGATTCGTGAATTCCTGCTGGTAAAGACAGTGGCTGACCGTTTTTCTAACCAGTTAAAACGCGACCTGAGAAGTAATGATTTCCCCTACATTAAAAGCAGGGTAAGTAAAGCGAGGGAATATTTTTCTCCCCTGCTGAAAAGTTTTTCCCAACAAATTTTCAGGCACATTTCACGGGTAAGTGAACAGAGCGGCACAAAAGGGTATGTACGTGAACTAAGCGAGCTGGAATCTGAATTTCATGCACGACTTCAGAAACTGCACAGAATGGAATCACTGATCACGGCCTTGCTGGATAATACAGAACCAACCCGCGACAATACACAAAATCACGGGCTGATCAGGGAACGGGAAGAGATGCTTCAAGAATACAGCAAAGCTATACCTCCCAATAACAAAAAGAAAACGCCCCGGTCGGCTAAAGAAAAACCAACAAAAACACCATCTGCTGAGATCAGCCTCCAACTCTTCCTGGAAGGAAAAAGTTTCGAGGAAATTATTGAGATACGGTCACTTACCTACAGCACCATTCAGTCACACATGGTCAGTTGCGTGCAAAAAGGGCTCATTGATGCGGAACGATTTGTGGAAAAAGAAAAAATGACACAAATCATGAAAGCTTCTGAAACCGTAGGAAGCCGGAAAGCAGGCGACATTATGGCCGTGCTTGGGGATGAATTCTCCTTTACCGAAGTAAGGATGGTGATGGCTGGCAAAAACGAATAAAGACACTTCATATAAAATTTATTGATATTTACAAGTTTTTATCCCAAAAAAATATATGTTTTTTCTTTTGGCGGGCCGGTGATTTTTTATGTATTATTGCCTCGAAAAACGACAATTCACGGAATTTATGCGCATTCAACGAATTCAACCCGCCACACCTCAACAGGAAGCCTCCCCGGAATCGGTGGACCTGACTTTGATGGACGACCTGCTGGAGAAATATAAGAACCAAAAAGGGAACTTAATTCCCTTACTCCAGGGGGCACAGGATATATATGGCTACCTCCCGAAAGCAGCTTTTGAGAGAATTCACCGGGTAACCGGACTGGAGCTCAACGAGATGTATGGAGTAGCCACATTCTACGCCCAGTTCAGGCTGGAACCTGCCGGCAAGTACATTGTAAAAATGTGCCACGGCACCGCATGCCACGTACAAAACGTGACGGCCATTACAGATGAGATACTGGATACACTGGGAATTAAGGACGGAGAAACCACCAGTGACGGAATCCTCACCATAGAAACCGTAGCCTGCCTCGGATGTTGCTCCCTGGCCCCCGTAATGATGATTGGAGATGAAACCTACGGGAAGCTCACCCCGAAAGAAGCCGTCCGCATCATCAAAGAACTACGCAGAAGCGAAAACGGATAAACACAAAAACTATATTGACAATGGGAAATACAAAGGTTATTGTGGGACTGGGAAGCTGTGGAATTGCTGCAGGTGCCAACAAAACCTACAATGAGTTTCAGCGCATCATGACGACTGACAAGCTGGGTTTCGAATTAAAAAAAACCAGCTGCATCGGCATGTGCTACAGGGAACCTTTGGTGGAGATCATCGACGATAGTGGCACCTACCTTTACGGGGAAGTAAACCTTGAAAGGGTCGAAGACATCATCGACAAGCACATCAAAAAATTCTCTCCCATTCCTGAGTATATCGTACAATCAGACAAGTATCCTTCAAAAGACCAGGCCTTTTTTGACGGGCAGGTGAAGATCAGCCTGCGTAATTGCGGGCACATCGACCCGGAATCCATCGAAGAATACGAGGCAAGAGATGGATATGAGGCGATCCGCAAAATCGCACGGGAGAAGCTGAGTCCGGAGTCCGTCATTCAACAGGTGCTTGACTCAGGAATCCGCGGAAGGGGTGGCGGAGGGTTTCCCACCGGGTTAAAGTGGAGATTCGCACACAACAATCAGTCTGACAAGAAGTATGTGATCTGCAATGCCGACGAGGGTGACCCCGGTGCTTTCATGGACCGCTCCATCCTGGAGGGTGACCCGCATGGGGTACTCGAAGGAATGATTATATGCGGCTATACCATTGGTGCCAGTGAAGGGTACATCTATTGCCGGGCAGAATACCCCCTGGCCATCAAGCGGCTCAATCTTGCCATTAAACAGGCACGCGAGAAAGGTTACCTGGGCAAAAACCTCTTCGGCATCAAAGGATTTCATTTTGACCTGAAGATCAAGGAGGGGGCCGGAGCCTTTGTTTGTGGGGAAGAAACCGCCCTGATTGCCTCCATTGAAGGAGCCCGTGGCATGCCCCGCAGACGGCCGCCATTCCCCGCTGAAGCAGGATTGTGGAAGCATCCTACCAACATCAACAACGTAGAGACATTCATTAATATACCCTGGATTATTCACCAGGGGCCGCAGGCCTATGCGCAGTACGGAACTGAAAAAAGCAAAGGCACCAAGGTGTTTGCCCTTACCGGGAAGATCCGCCACGGGGGACTGGTGGAGGTCCCCATGGGAATTACCATTAAAGACATCATTTATAAACTGGGAGGCGGCATCACAGGAGATAATAAGTTCAAAGCGGTGCAGCTGGGAGGGCCTTCCGGCGGATGCATTCCGGAATACCTCTCGCACACCCGGGTGGATTATGAGTCGGTCAATGCCACCGGTGCCATTATGGGGTCAGGCGGGATGGTCGTGATGGATGAAACCACCTGCGTGGTGGACATCGCAAAATTCTTCCTGGATTTTACCCAGAAAGAATCCTGCGGGAAATGCACCTTCTGCCGGCTGGGCACCAAAAGAATGCTGGAGATCCTCACCCGGATCACAGAAGGAGAAGGTCGTGAAGGCGACATCGAAATGCTGGAGCAATTGGCGGAAACTATTAAGGACAGCTCATTGTGCGGGCTGGGGCAAACCGCCCCCAACCCCGTCCTCACCACCCTTAAGTACTTCCGCGATGAGTATGAAGCGCACATCCGCGACAGGAAGTGCCCGGCCCTCAGCTGCAAGAAGTTGCTGACCTATACAGTAATTGAAGAAAAATGTACCGGATGTACCGTTTGTGCCAAAGGTTGCCCGGTGGATGCCATTGAAGGTGAAAGGAAACAGATCCATCATATTGACCAGGACCTTTGCATCCAATGTGGTGTTTGCTACACACGCTGTAAATTCGATGCCATCAAATTGTCTTAAGCACTAAAATACACAACCTGCTGACTTATGAGCAAGCTCAATATCATCATAAACGGAAAAATCTTCCAGGGGTACCAGGGAGAAACCATCCTGGATATGTCCCGTCGCCTGAATATCGAGATCCCCACATTGTGCAATGACGATAGGCTGGAGCCTTTCTCCTCCTGTTACCTGTGTGTAGTGGAAGTAGAGGGAATGCGTGGCCTTCAGCCCGCCTGTTCCACCCGGGTGACGGAAGGGATGCGCATCGAAACAGATAATGAAAGGGTGCACAAATCAAGGCAGTTCTCCCTGGAACTGCTGGTGAGCAACCACTACGCCGACTGTGCCCCGCCCTGTCAAGAAGAGTGCCCTGCAGGAGTGGATGTGCAGGGATATATTTCCATGATCAGCAAAGGGAAATACCGCGAAGCCGTTGAACTGATCAAGCAGACCAACCCCCTGCCAGCCATATGCGGCAGGGTCTGTGTGCGGCCGTGCGAAGATGTGTGCCGGCGCAACCTCCTGGAAGAAGTGGGCGTTGGAATCGATTACCTGAAAAGGTATACCTCCGACATTGACCTGTTCTCTCCGGATCGTTTCATGCCTGAAGTAAAACCGGATACGGG
>PWHO01000146.1 GCA_003555385.1 Bacteroidales bacterium | reverse complement strand
TAAGTAACTCCGAACCACTGCGACTGGCTGGGAAGCACACGAACTTCTGCTTTATTTTCACGGATCAGTTCATCCACCACCATGGGAATAAAAAACTCTCCTTTTTCTGTTTCGATCCGGGTGGCGAGAAAATCCATCATTTTTTCCTCCAGGTGGGAAAAAATATCCGGACCAAAACCCCAGAAATTCATGGAAACAACCTCCTCCGGGGTAAGTTGGGTTTTTTGCCCATTGCTGATAATAAGGCCATTGGAATCTTTCTCCAGGGCTTTAAACTCTTCCACATTTAACAGCATGCCTTGCTTATCGACCCGGCACACACCACGGGAAACTTGTCCGTGATCCGACAGGGTATTCTCCAGGCGATATCCCACCATGGAATATTTTCCCTGTTCTCCTGGCTTTTGAGATAAGAGATGATCGGCCATCAGAGAAATGGCCCCGCGGCCATAAAAGTCATCGGCATTGATCACGGCAAAATTTTCTGCGATAAGGTCTCTCGCTACCCAGATAGCATGGCCGGTACCCCATGGCTTCTCCCGGGTGTCCGGACAACGATAACCGTCCGGAAGGTCTGACAATTCCTGGAAAGCAATTTCAATTTGTATCTTGCCTTCCAGCTTATCTGCTACCTGCTCCCGGAAGGCCTTTTCAAAGCTTTTCCGTATGACAAACACCACTTTCCCGAAACCTGAACGAACTGCATCGTACACAGAATAATCCATAATGGTTTCACCCGACGGACCAATCCGGTCAAGTTGCTTCATTCCTCCATAACGACTACCCATTCCGGCAGCCAGAACCAAAAGTGCAGGGGCCATTTTGCTTACTATTTTTGTGATTAGTGATGGTGGTATTCCTCTTCTGTTACATTGCAATAATGGAAGAGTCGCCTGTAAGGCAATTTATGGTCGGCAAAATTAAGTAAAAAAACGGTAATTGGGTAAACCCGAAAGTCAACAAAAACCTCTCATTGCAAGAGGCTAACTGAAAAACAGCTGGTTTACCGTCTCAATTTCTTCCTCAATGATGGTATGGCCAATTCCCGGATATATGTGTACAGAGGGTTTGGCGTTCAGATTTTTCAGCAACAATTCGGTTTCCCTGACCCTTTCAACCGGAATATGGGAATCCGGATCACTTGAGCCAATAAAAACTGGTGTTTGCTGAAAGTCTCCGCGGTATTTATTTTTATTCACGCTCTCACCGATCAGTCCGCCCGTGAAGGCCAAAACTCCACCGTATTTTTTAGCATTTCTTGCAGCATACTCCAGACTCAGGCAGGCACCCTGAGAGAAACCACCAAAATAGAGTGAGTCGGGTGATACACCCTCTTTCAATAATTCAGCCTCCAGGTTCGATAAAAGGTCAAGTGCACTGTCAAGCCATGGCTGGTTTTTGTCTTCCTGCATCAGAAATGAATAAGGATACCATGTATTTCTTGTGGCCTGCGGGGCCAGAATAGTAAAATCATTCAGCCAAAGTTGTGAGGCAATTGCAAGCATATCTTCGGCAGATCCACCTCTTCCGTGAAGTAAAACTACCGCCTTTCCTGTTTCTGAGGCGGGCTCCCCTTTAGTAATAATATTTTTCCTGTGCATCAGTAATATGGACTTAAGTTAACATCCAGCGCGGGCAGAACTGCTTCCAGTTCATGCCGCCGGTTTTCATGCCGGGAAGGCAACATCAGACTCTGCCCCAGTGTCTCCGCAGACTCATCGACAAGGAATCCGGGATCATCAGTGGCAATTTCAAACAGCACGCCCCCCGGTTCACGGAAATACACAGAACGAAAATACTGGCGATCTATAACGGGTGTGGGATGCATTCCTGCTCCACGAAGTTTCTCCCATAAAATATTTTGAGACAGCTGCCCCGGGGTCCTGAACGCTATGTGGTGGACACTCCCGTTTCCGTTTCTTCCCTGAGCTTTATTTGAAGGAACCTGCACATCCACGTATTTCCCGGGTGAATCTTCCACGCCAAATCGCATCCGGCTACCCTGTTCTGCAAGCAGTTGATGGGTCATCAATCCGGTCAATAAACCGGCTGTCGGCGCAAGGTCTTCCACCCAGAGCTCTGTTCCGAATAAACCGCGTATGGCATGTTTTGCAGGTATATGGCCGCTGGCAAATCCTTCCCTGGTGTCCAGCTCATTAAATACCAATTCCAGCTTTAAACCGTCAATGTCCTTCAGGCTGATCAGCGCTTCCCGGTTGAATCGCTCACTGGGCTTTTCGAATGCTATATCAAGTCTTTTTAGCCGATGCTCCCAAAAAGCCAGGGATGACAAGGGGAGTGAAAATGAAACCACCACCGACTGACCGATCCCGGTTTTTCCAGGTGGCAGCCCCCTGTAGGGGAAGAAGGTCAGAATTGTACCCGGACTCCCGGTCTGGTCTCCGTAATATAAATGGTAAACCCCGGGGTCGTCAAAATTAACTGTCTGCTTGATCAGCCTGAGCCCCAGCACCCCTGCATAAAACTCCACATTCCGTCTGCCGTCATCGGCCAGCACCGTGATGTGATGCAACCCTCCGATATAATTGTTTGTTCTTGTATCCATCTTTTCAATAGAAATTAAAAAAAGGAAAACAAGGCTGAAAGGCTGAATGTTCAGCTGGTAATTTATTCAAACAACAGGTACTTGAGGTTGGCTTCGGAGTCAGTAACTGTTTCAATATTTCCGGAAGTGGAAGTCAACAAGGTGGTAAAACCCGGTCCATGTCCGGCAATGTTACTGTTGCTGTGTGTGATCACACCAATGGTGATTGCCCCGGTTTTGAATATGCGGCCAAAAGAGTGATCGGCATCGGTAATGGCCACAATGTCTCCGAAACGAAGCTGATCCAGCCCGTATTTCTCAATAACAACTTCATCGAAAAGCTGGATGTCGTAATCACCTGTATATACCTGGTCTGCCCCCAGACCGGAGCCCATAATTTTGGCAGGTACGGTCAGAGCGACAGGTACACGTAATTTTCCTTCCGGGGTAATGCCCATTCCGGCTTCAGCAAGGGCTTCAAGCAGATGCGGGCTCATACTGAAAGCCTGCGCATCACCGGCATTCTGCAGTTCCATTCCCGCGCCATGGGCATATACCTGCATCTTGTCACCGGGCGACATTTTATAAAGCACTTCCTGATCTTTGAAATCAACCATTACATGCTCAGATCCACCGTGCTTCCCGATCACATAGCCGGTCTCGCCTTTGGCGTCACCGGTAAGTACCCTTACCTGGTTTCCGATACATGACAACGCATTGAAAGCCCGGCTTTCGCCACTGGAGCGATTGTTGGTGCTGCCGGAATTGTAAAGGGTGACCGCAGGCTCTACGTGGTCTCCTGCCAGATTTACTGCGGTATCGCCGGTACGAAAATCATAGGTAATACTTCCTGTTGCAGGAACCATCCTGACGGAACCATCCGCACCCACCCTGTAAGGCGTGCTACCCAAACGTGCTTCTGCAATCCATCCCAGCACAGGCATTTTTACCAATTGCTCCCGGTTGAACTCCACCGGGGTAAGAGACTGGGCTTCCGCTACAGTATGAAGGGAAAATAAACAGATAAACATTGCACTTGCAAGGGCAAACAGCACAGACTGCCTGCTTTTAAAACAACTTGAATACATAATAAAAAAGATTTAATTGTTGGTGGTGTTGAAACATATTTGCTGCGAAAGATAGTAAATTCTTTCAACACCAAAACAGAAAAGCAAGCAGTGTACAAACTGATCAGCCCTGGGTTGCCTCAAGATCAACAAGGTGCTGATAATGCTCAAATAGATTCAGTATGGTATTCACATAGTTAACAGGCTCCAGACCCGTGGCATAACCATACCGGACTTCCTCCCTGTTGAAATATTCAGGATTGGATTTATTCAGCATGTGTTCAGCCACATGCCCGTGCCACACATCCGGGTCATCTCCGAATGCTTCGGCCAGGCGTCTGGCATCCTGCACATGCCCTTGCCCTACATTATAGGAAGCAATCACAAATTTCCTTCGTTCAAATTCATCCTCAATATGTGCCCCCCAGTAATTTTGAAGCCATTGTAAGAACCTGATTCCTGCCGCAATATTCTCTTCAGGGTCGAGTGGATTATCAGCACCAAATTCAGCGGCAGTAGCTGGCATCAGCTGCATCAGGCCTACAGCACCCGCCCAGGAGCGGGCCGAAGGGTTGAATTGTGATTCCTGGTATATCAATGCGGCCAACAGCCGCCAGTCCCACCCAAGTTCATCCGCATACTGCTGAAGGACTTCATCATAAGGGGAGATCGTTCCCCCGGTTACCGGAAAGAAATCACTGGCATAGCGGGAGCGGAACGCACGGCGGTTTTCATAATATTTATTGTAGATCACATAATAATCGGTTTGGGTTCGAGCTTCCTCCAGCCATGCGTTGAGTGAATCAAGTAACTCAGGAGATGTATGTCTCATGGCCCAGGCTGTCTGTTGTGGCATGCTCACGGCTGTTTCCTTATCAAGGTCCTGATAATATGCGGATTTAATTTTTGCAATATTTTCATCAGCCACCGTGTAATCAATGTCCCCTTCAGCCACATACCTGATCAACTCTTCTGTGGTAACTCCTTCATCAGCCTCCACAATGTCAATGTCTGCACCGATCTCCTCAGAAAGATTGATCAGCCGGTCAAGATAAGCCGACCCACGACGTACATGCACTGTTTTTCCCGAAAGTTCAATGGGGTTACGGATCAACTCGTTCTCAATATTATGAAGCATCATCTGCCGCCAGTTTTCCGGCTTTCGTTGCACCAGTACCTGCTGGGTCATATTGAATGGTTCAGAGAAAGCAAATCTTTCCCTTCGCGCGGAGGTTACGGTGAGTCCATAGGCAATCAAATCGCCCTCACCGCTTTCAAGCATACCCATCATTTCCCCGAAATCACGGGCAATTTCAATACGCACAGGCAGGTCAATGTGCTCTCCGAAAAGCTGCAGGAGTTCGTATTCATATCCCATGACTTCTCCTCTGTAAATAAAATAACTCAGGGGGCTGTAGCTTGTAATCGCCACAAGTTCACCTCTTTCCCTGATCTCCGGCAAATCTGCCAGTCCGGCACCGCCAGGTTTGCCGTTTCCGGAAAAATCACAGGACAACATCAGGATCATACCAGTTAAAAAGCCGGCCAAAAGGGTTATATGTTTTCGGGAAAGATGCATTTTTGATTTTTTTATACCCTAAAACTAAGTATCCTGTGATGAAATACCAAATTTTTTATACCGTGCAAAGAGATCCCCAATCCTGTCAAAGGCAAATAAAACAGATATCCTCTGAATTTTTGTTATTATTGCATACGAAACAACAATTAATTTTCAGAACTTTCCTTTAATTCCCTGACCATGAAGAGAACTGCTTTTATCAACCTCCTGCCTGTGCATATTGGCTTGATTGCTACCCTTTTACTCAGCGCCTGTGCATCTGATAATGCAGAGGTTATTTATATCAATGGCAATTTTTACACCCTTGATGAGGCCGTACCCAGAGCCGGAGCTGTTGCGGTGCGTAATGGTGAATTTATTTATGTCGGCGACGAGGATGGCGCCATGATGTTTGCGGGTAGTCGTACCGAAGTGGTCGACCTGGACGGCCAAACAGTTATCCCCGGCCTTACCGAAAGTCATATGCATTTTGACAACCTGGGTCGCAACTTACTGATGGCTCCCCTGGATGTGTACTGGTTGCCCCTGGATGAACTCACAGAAAAAATCGAAGCTGCCGTAGAGGAAGCGGCTCCCGGCGAATGGATCATAGCCAGAGGATACAATGATGCCATTTGGGAGCAAAGCCCGCACCGCCGTGTCCTTGATGCTGTAAGCCCCGAGAACCCGGTTGTGCTTCGCCGTTATTGCGGTCATGCACATTTTGTCAACACCAGGGCCCTGGAAGAAGCCGGTGTTACTGCTTCCACAGAAGATCCTGATGCGGGAAGTATAATTCGGGATGAACACGGTGAACCCACCGGTGTGCTTGTATCAGCCGCAGGAGCTTTGGTAACAGCTCATGTACCCCCTACCCCGTCCCTTTCTGAGGCAGAGGAACTGGAAGCGCTTAAAATGGGCAGCGATGCACTGCTGTCAGCCGGAATTACCACCGTACACTGCGCCACAGGTATCGGCATGGATGATCTCAGACTAAGACAGGAGGCATTCGACCGGGGGTTCCTGGAGGTACGCCTGATGGATGCGGTAGGTATTGAAACAGCCCGGGAAATGGGAAGCCCCCTTACCGGCCTTTATGATGACCGTTACACGGTACGCTGGGTTAAAATGTTCGCTGACGGATCCCTGGGCGGACGTGGTGCTTCCATGCTTGAGCCCTATGACGATATGCCGGGAGAATATGGAGCCCTTCGTGCGCTGGGTCAGGATGAAGAATCTTATGCCGGGTTGGTGGCTGAATTACTGGAACTGGGGTTTACCACCCGTACCCACTCCATTGGCGACAAGGGAAACAGGGCCACACTGAATGCCTTCGAAAAAGCCATGGAGATGGCAGATAAACAACCAGAGGAAGCGCGGCTGGTAGTGGAACATGCCCAGGTACTTCAGCCCGACGACATAGAAAGATTTGCAGACAGAAGAATCATTGCTTCCATGCAGCCCGTGCATGCCACGGAAGATATGCTTTTTGTGGAAGACCGTATTGGCCGGGAAAGAGCTGCCGGCGCCTATGCATGGCGCAGCATCCTGGACAAGGGAGGCATCATCGCCGCCGGATCTGATTACGGGGTTTCTCCCTTCAATCCTTTTTACGGACTTCATGCAGCGGTAACCCGGCAGGACCGGGAAAACTTTCCTGAAGGGGGATGGTTTCCCGAACAATGCATGAGCCGGGAAGAAGCATTGAAAGCCTATACAAAGTGGCCTGCCTATGTGGAATTTTCCGAAAACAGAAAAGGAAGTATCAGCCAGGGAAATCTCGCGGATTTTATTGTGATAGACCGGGACTACTTCGAAATTCCTGCGGAAGAAATCCATCAAACAGAGGTACTTCGAACCGTACTGGCCGGCCATACGGTATTTACGGCAGAATAATTCCCGGGCTACACCACCGTCCGGTGATCAGCCCTGATTACAATAAAAATTATCATTGTCATTCACCATAACCAACACAA
Source organism: Bacteroidales bacterium (assembly GCA_003555385.1). Taxonomy (GTDB): domain Bacteria; phylum Bacteroidota; class Bacteroidia; order Bacteroidales; family UBA7960; genus PUPG01. The sequence continues at coordinate 5,634 of PWHO01000146.1, read as the reverse complement.
CATGAAGCGATCAAATTTAATTATTACCGCCTTTGTTTTCTTTTTGATGAATATCCTGGTGAGCACTTCCGTATTCGGATGCTTTGCCGTTATTGTGGGCAAGGATGCCAGCACGGATGGTTCGGTGCTCTTCGGACACCTTGAGCAGAACGGAGGACTTCGAAACCTGAGTTACCGCTATGTTCCCAGGATTCAATACGAGCCTGGTGATGTGGTTCAGCTTCGCCGGGGAGGCACCTGGCCCCAGCCGGAAGAAGCCTATGCGTTTCGCTGGACCAGCAATATCGGGACAGAGTTTGCCGATGGTTACTTCAATGAATGGGGTGTGGCAGTGGCCTCGGATGCCTGTGCCACAAGGGAGGATTCCTATGAAGAGCTTGTTGAGCGGGGACAGATCACTGACGGTGGTATCGGATATAAACTCCGCCGCCTGATTGCCCAGCGGTCGCGCACTGCCCGGGAAGGTGTTGAGGTAGCAACTGAATTGCTCAACCACTTTGGCTATGCTTCTTCAGGGAGGACTTATGTGATTGCAGATGCAGATGAGGCATGGGTACTGGGGGTGGCTGCCGGAAAAAACTGGATTGCCCAGCGGGTGCCGGACGATGGCATTGTACTCCTGCCCAATGTACATATTATTGGGGCTGAAGCGGATCTTAGCGACACGGAAAACGTGATTGCATCAGAAGGCCTGGTAGATTATGCCATTTCACGGGGTTGGTATGATCCCGATTCCGGTGAACCTTTCAGTTTCCGGGAAGCTTTCAACCGCCCTGCACGTGAGGGCAGTTTTATGGACGAAAATGGGGTGGATCCAAGGCAATGGTTCAGCCAGTCTCTGGTCAAAGGAGAACTGATCGAACTTCCTGCTGACGGACAGCTTCCTTTTGCCCTTTATCCTGACCGTAAATTTGATGTCATGGATGTGACCAATATCATTCGCAGCCATGGTCACATTGAAGGGCAAGACCCGGATATGACCCTGTCTTACCGCCTGGGAATGGAGGAAGGCGTTTCTCCGCACGACCGTGACGGTGGCGGATCCGGCCAGATATGCAGCGGCACCAGCCAGGAGTTGGTTGTATATCAGCTGAGAAACTGGATGCCCACTGAGATCGGATCGGTTGGCTGGAGAACCACCGCAGCGCCCTGTGGGTCTGTACTGGTACCCTGGTATGCCGGCATCAATAAAACCCCGGCCCCTTACTACAAGCCCTGGCCTCTGGAGGATGCCCTGGATGTAGAATTCCAGTTTAACCCGCCGGAGGGTACCTTCGATTACGACCCGGAGAATGCCTTTGATGTATTCAATGCCCTGGAAAACATGATCGACCTGAATTATGCGCGAAACATAGAAATGGTCAGGGAAGAATGGGATGCCATTGAGCAGGAACAATTTGACATGCAGGAAGCCATTGAAAAACTCGCACTGGAACTGTATGAGCAGGATAAAGATCTGGCCGTAAGTTTCCTGACAGGATATTCCAATTATCGCGCCATACATGCCCTGGAAAAAGCAAAAGAACTCCTGAATCAGCTGAAAACAATTCACTGGGCACATTAAAAAAACGCACTTATGAAAACAAATTTTGGTCCCTCAAAGATTCTGTTTCCCAGCCCTGTGGCCCTGGTGGTAACAGGTACAATGAATGAAGCCAATATTGCCACCATTGCCTGGGCCAGCCTGCTGACCAGCAAGCCCCCAACACTGGGCATTTCTGTCGGCCAGAAAGGGTTTACCGGGGAGGCAATCAAGAACAACAACAACTTCAGTGTCAACATCGCCACGGCGGACATCATGACCGAAGCGGATTTCTGTGGCATTACCACCGGGAAGGAGATTGACAAATTCGAACGATCCGGTCTGACAAAAATGCCATCCAATGTCATAGAGTCACCCATTATCAGAGAGTGTCCGCTCAACCTGGAATGCAAACTGACGGACTGGCGGATCATCGGGCAGACCATCCATTTTGTGGGTGAAATTATCGAAACCCATGTGGATACGAAACTATTGGGCGACACTGCTGATCTTGGCTCCATTGACATTGCCGCCTTGAACCCGCTGATCTATTTCGGGGGTGTCCGGGAGTACAGAAATGTCGGTGATAAGATTGGTGATGCCTATCAGATCGGGAAAAAACTCAGGTAACTGATTAACCAGATTGCACTATGCCCCAGCATATCTTTGACAAAACGGTATTTTCCCTGTCAGAAGTTGGCAGAAGTATTCAGAAAACACTCCGGAACAGGTATACAAGCAGTTACTGGATCAGGGCTGAATTGAATAAACTCAATTATTACGGGCAGTCCGGGCACTGTTTCCCGGAACTGGTTGAAAAGGAAGGGGATACGGTCAGGGCACAGATGCGTGCAGTCTTATGGAAAGAAGATTATGCCGCCATCAATGCAAAATTTATTGAGGTATTAAAAGAACCGGTGAAAGACGGGGTTAAAATCCTGCTGCTCGGCCGGATTTCGTTCGACCCCATTCACGGGTTGTCTATTCGCATTATGGACATAGACCCCTCCTTTACCCTGGGTGACCTGGAAAAAGAGAAGCAGGCCTGCATTGATACACTGGTAAGAGAAGGATTGTTTGAAAAGAACAAAGAACTCAGCGTTCCATTGCTGCCCCGGAGAATCGCTGTGATATCTGCAGAAACCAGCAAAGGATACGCCGACTTTACCCGCATAATTGACCAAAATGGGTCAGGTTACCGTCTTTTTCATATGCTTTTTCCCGCATTGTTGCAGGGGGATCAGGCCGCCGGTTCCATCCTGAATCAATTGTCACGCATCAGAAAGGTAATACACCATTTCGACCTGGTGGCCATTATACGAGGCGGAGGGGATGACATCGGGCTGGCTTGTTATAATAATATACATCTTTCCAGGGCTGTGGCGGATTTTCCGCTTCCGGCATTTACGGGAATCGGCCATGCCACCAACGAAACCGTGACGGAAATGGTCGCACACACCAACGCGATCACTCCTACCAAACTTGCTGAAACACTGATTGCTTATTTCCGGGACTACGATAATAAGGTCCGGGATATGGCTGAAAATATCAACCATGCAAGCCGGCAGCAACTGACACAGAATCGCCATCTTTTTATATCCAGTGTGAATCAGTTAAGATCGGGGGTAAATGAACAGCTTGCACGTGAACGTTCCGGACTGCGGGAATCAGCACTTCGATTAAAGCAAGAATCCGGCTACCTGGTCCGTCATCACAAAGACCACCTGATCCCCCATCATATTCTTTCCCTTCAAACGGGAACGACTTATCTGCTGGAAGTGCATCACCGCCAGATGACGGAAAAACTCTCCGAACTGTCTTCGGGTACTAAATCCTTGTTGAGGGACAACGGTCGTGAACTAAAAGGACTGGAATCTTCCATTGAGCAGCTCCATCCTGACAATGTGCTGAAAAGGGGTTACAGCATAACCCGGCACAAAGGCAAAGCGCTGAAAAGCGGGCAGAAGATCAGGGAAGGGGACTTGCTTGAAACGACACTTTTTGACAGTGTAATCCAGAGTAAAACCACCAAAACCCAAAAAAAGAAAAACCATGACTGATAAACCGGCATATTCGGAAGCATTTCAGGAGTTGCAGGAAATTGTTGCCGATATAGAGGACGGACAGATCGATGTGGATGCATTGTCCGAAAAGGTAAAACGGGCAGCAGAGCTGATCCGGATCTGCAAGGAAAAACTCCAGAGTACCAGTGAAGACGTACAGCAGATCCTAAGGGAACTGGAGGAATCCGGATCCGGCAATGAAAAACAGGATGGGTAACTGATTCATTTAATGCACATGCCCCTCCATCTCCTCCTCAGGCATTTCTGTACCCCCGACCCCTTCTCTCAGCACTTCCCGGACCTCCCCGCATCTGAGCATCATGGATCCGAAATAAGGGTTGCTGATCTCCTCGAATTCGCTGAGCCAATAGGCACCCCTGTCGTCGTCATACATGGGGCAAAAAGCCGCATAGAAAGTTTGCCCGACAGCTCCCATGGTTTGTGCCACAGAGATCATTGCCTCTGATAAAGGTTCAAAGTGAGCACGCCGGGTTTCCAGTTCATCTGCATCCAGAAAATCATCCAGACTTTCAGCGATCAGACCGTATTGCTCCATCCAGAACGTATGGGGTTCCCCGTCAAGGGAATGCTCGCCTGTTTCTTCCAGCTGGGTCAACATAGTTTGCGCGTGCTCCACGGAGACCTCTTCCGGATCATCATCAGCAAGGGCATTCTTTACGTCAAAATAACGTTCAAACAGCAACCCGAGGTTGCTCCGGAAAGGTTCAGGCAACTCAATGGTTTCAGGGGGAGACATCATACTGAAATGACCGCGTAACTGGGCAGCTGCATCAATGGCGAATACACCGTTTACAGCAATCTCTTCACCTGCTGACAACCCGGACAAGACCGGATAACCTTCAGCCGTCGGAGCACCCGTTTCAATTTCCCTGAACTCAAAAGTGAACCCCTCTTTTTCGGGTTTTTTGACATAAATCACGGAACGTTTTCCGGTCCACAATACAGCGGTTGAAGGGATTACGACCTCCTGACGTTCTTCGCCGGAATCAATATCCGCATACACCAGCATCCCGGGTTTCAGCCACATTTCATCATTGCTGACTGTGAGCCTGACCCGGGCAGTGCGGGTCTGATGATCCAGAAAAGGATCCACAAACTCCACCCTACCGGAAAATTCCCTTCCGGGATGAGAAGGAACTCCCAGTAGCGCCTCATTTCCAGTACTGATTTTTCCAAGATGGCTTTCGTATGCATCCAGTTCCACCCATACAGTTGTAAGATCAGCAATGGCAAACATATTTTCCCCTGTGTTCACGTAATCGCCTTCCGACACAAGTCTTTCCACAAGATACCCTGACTGGCCTGCATATACATTGATATGTGACCGGGCTTCTCCCGCTGACTCAATATTGTCAATTTGTGCCTCCGTCAGATTAAACAGCCTGAGCCTTTCACGGGCTGCTGAATACAGGCGCGGGTTTTGCTCTTTGTTTCTTGCGGCATTGAGTAATTCCTGCTGGGCCTGCATCATTTCAGGTGAATATAATCTGGCAAGCGTTTCGCCCTCCCGGATGAAACGACCTGTAAAATCTGCAAACAACTCGTCAACGCGTCCCGGAAAATTGGCGGTAAAGTTCCGGGTTTCTTTCTCATTCACCGCAACCTTACCGGTCAGACGCACCTGGCTGACTGCTTCCCTGGCAGTGACCCTCATGGTTTGTACATTTGCCCATTTGTAATGACTTTCACGCATGCTGAATATAAAAGGATCATCTTCCTGGTGATCATCTTCTTCCGAAGCAGGTATCAACTCCATCCCGCAGATGGGGCAGTCACCCGGATCATCCTGTCTGACCTGTGGGTGCATGGAGCAGGTGTACTCAACCTCTCCGGCCTCTTCCGCCACCTCGTGATCATGCGCGTGATCATCCGGCTCACCGCTCCTGCCAAAGAGCAACCATCCCAGCAAAATACCAGCCAGTACAAGCAAAATATAACGTCCGATTAATTTTCTGTTTTTTTGATTCATAACGGTTCCTCTTTACCTGAAAATATTTTCTGCACGAAGTTTGTCCACTTCTGCCCTTT
>PWHO01000029.1 GCA_003555385.1 Bacteroidales bacterium | reverse complement strand
TTCCATATATGTAAGTAAGGCTGACAAAACCTCTTTTGTTCCTTGGAATGTCTACTCCAGCTATACGTGCCATATTATTTCCTTTGTATGGTTGAAAAAATTACCCCTGACGTTGTTTGAACTTGGGATTCTTTTTGTTAATAACATAAATCCTCCCCTTCCGGCGTATCACTTTACACTCGGAACTTCTTTTTTTTACCGACACTCTGACTTTCATTGTTATTCTTTTTATAAGTAATTATCGCTTGTCAAAAATTTTCAATCTTAACCCGGTTGCTCCGGGTCTTCGTCAACTAAGCAAAACCCATGCCGACATTCACGTATAAACTGTCAGAAAAACTATTTATACCTGAAAGAAATCCGTCCCTTAGTCAGGTCATAAGGAGACATCTCTACTTTGACCCTGTCGCCGGGAAGGATCTTTATATAATGCATCCGCATTTTTCCTGAAATGTGGGCAGTAATAATATGCCCGTTTTCCAGTTCGACGCGAAACATAGCATTACCCAGTGATTCGGTCACTGTCCCGTCTTGCTGAATTGATGATTGTTTTGCCATAATTTACCGAATGATGACTGAGTTATTTTTATTGTTCTTTAATGCCTCTTCAATAAATTCAAACGAAGACAACACATCTGCCTTTCCGTTAACCACCGCGATGGTATGCTCGTAATGACCTGATGGCTTCCTGTCTGCCGTGCGGATCGTCCATCCGTCTTTCTCCTGAACAATAAAGCGCTGACCCAAATTGATCATTGGCTCTATTGCCACCCCCAGCCCATTCTGAATTTTCGTCCCTTTCCTTTTCCGGCCATAATTGGGCAACTCCGGTGGCTCATGCAATTGTTTTCCGACTCCGTGGCCAACCAGTTCCCTGACTACCGTAAACCCAGCCTTCTCAGCGTGTTGCTGAATAGACCAGGAGATATCACCCAGTGTGTTTCCTTCAACAGCTTGTTCAATGCCGATATGCAGGCACTTCAACGTGGTTTTCAGCAAACGCTTCACATCGTCCCTGATCTCACCCACCGCATAGGTGTAAGCGGAATCACCATAGTACCCGTTCTTCAACACACCGCAGTCGATGGAAATAATGTCTCCCTCCTGCAATGGTTTTTCTCCCGGAAACCCGTGAACCACCACTTCATTGGGCGACATACAAAGGGTATAGGGAAAACCGTGGTATCCTTTAAAGGCAGGAATACCACCATGATCGCGGATAAAGGTTTCTGCCAGCTGATCAAGATCTTTCGTCAGAACACCCGGCCGTATTAGCCTGGCAATCTCCCCATGGGTTTTTGCAACAAGTAAAGAACTTTCCCTGATTAACTCTATCTCCTCGATGGTCTTGTAATGGATCATCCTGGTCTAATTTAGCCGGTCATTCCTATCGGTGATGAGCGGCCTTTGATGCGGCCTGATTTGGTCAAACCATCATAATGCCGCATAAGCAGATGACTTTCGATCTGTTGCAGCGTATCCAGAACAACACCTACCATAATCAGCAGGGAGGTGCCGCCAAAAAACTGTGCGAACTGGCTGGTAACTCCCATCAAACTCACAAGTGCAGGCATGATGGCCACAAAGGCCAGGAAAAGTGAGCCAGGCAGGGTAATCCTGGACATCACATTGTCAATAAATTCCGCGGTACGCTTCCCGGGTTTAACACCTGGAATAAAGCCTCCGTTTTTCTTCATGTCTTCCGCCATCTGATTCGGGTTCACCGTAATGGCGGTATAAAAATAGGTGAAGAGAATAATCAGTACCGCAAATGTAAAGTTATACCAGAAGCCGGTAAAGTCAGACATGGTGGCAGCAAAACCACCAAGCGCCTCAGAAAAACCGGCAAGGGTGATCGGAATAAACATGATAGCCTGTGCAAAAATGATAGGCATTACCCCGGCTGCATTCACCTTAAGGGGGATATACTGCCTGACACCGCCATACTGACGATTACCGACAACCCTTTTTGCAAACTGGACCGGAATCCTTCGCTGCCCCTGAACAAGCAGGATCACCATTACAATGACCGCCATCAGGATGACGAGCTCAAGGAGGAACACTACCAACCCCCCACCGGCTTCTTCCATGCGTGCCACAAATTCGGCAAAGAGCGCAAACGGAAGGTTGGCGATGATACCCACCATGATAAGGAGAGAAATACCATTACCAATACCCCTTTCAGTAATCCTTTCACCCAGCCACATCACAAACATGGTACCTGAGATGAGAATGATCACAGAAGAGATCATAAAATAGAGTGAAGGACTGGTGGCACCCGGGTCAAAGGGCATAATCCCTTCGGCAGGCAGCTGTGTAACAAGGTTGGCCAGATAAGCTGGGGCCTGAGCAGCCGTAATGAATACAGTCAAATAACGTGTGATCTGATTGATTTTCTTCCTTCCGCTTTCACCTTCTTTCTGAAGTCGCTGGAAATAGGGAACCGCAACACCAAGAAGCTGAATCACAATGGAAGCACTGATATAGGGCATGATTCCCAGTGCAAAAATAGATGCATTGGAAAAGGCACCCCCGGAAAACATATTCAGCAGTCCCAGCAGACCATCCTGGGTCTGTGCCTGAAGCTGCTGCAATTGATGAGGATCCACGCCGGGGAGGACCACAAAAGATCCAAGCCTGTAAATCAGAATAATACCAAGGGTGGTAAGGATCCTGTTACGAAGGTCCTCAATATTGTAAATGTTGATTAAAGTCTGAACAAAACGTTTCATTCCTATTAATTATAGCCGGTTTACACTTCCACCTGCGGCTTCAATCGCCTTGGCGGCAGTATCTGAAAAAGCATGGGCAGTTACTTCAATTTTGGCCGTCAATGCACCCCTGCCAAGCACTTT
>PWHO01000191.1 GCA_003555385.1 Bacteroidales bacterium | reverse complement strand
GCGCATCATCTCCTTTTTTACGAAACCGTCTTTCCTCAATATGAAACACTCGATTATCGCCCGGAAGATCTATGTGACGGGCATCGTGCAGGGGGTGGGGTTCCGGCCGTTCATTTACCAATTGGCCAGAACCCACGACCTCAACGGCGTGGTGGCCAATACCGCATCCGGCGTATCCATTCACGTCGAGGGTGCCGTCGAGCAGGTGGCTCTCTTCTTTCGGCATATCGCCGAGCTGAAGCCGTCCCTTGCCCATATTACGGATATCGCCTCGGAAGACGTCATGCCTGCAGGCTACACGGACTTCACCATCTCTGAAAGCCGGCGGCAGGCACAGCGCAGCACCTTGATCTCCCCGGATGTGGCCACCTGCGAAGACTGCATCCGTGAAATATTCGACCCGCTTGACCGCCGCTTCGGCTACCCTTTTACCAACTGCACCAATTGTGGACCGCGCTACACCATTATCGATGATATCCCCTATGACCGGCCAAACACGTCCATGAAGCATTTTGTCATGTGCGCGCTGTGCCGTGCCGAATACGACGACCCGGAAAACCGGCGCTTTCACGCCCAGCCCAATGCGTGCCCGGTATGCGGACCTGTCCTTACCCTGCATGACAGCGACGGGGGCGTGCTTGAAACCGCCGGGGAAGCCGGCGGCAGCGATCTCATCCGGACGGCCGTCCGCCTGCTCAAAGGCGGGCATATCCTGGCGGTTAAAGGCCTGGGCGGCTTTCATCTTGCGGTGGATGCCGAAAACCCCGATGCGGTGGCGCGGCTGCGCCGAAAAAAGTGCCGGGAGGAAAAGCCCCTGGCGCTCATGGCCGCAAGTCCGGACGACATCCGCCTCTTCGCCCGCGTCGGGCCCGCGGAAGAGGCGCTTTTGAGGGGGTTTCAGCGCCCCATCGTACTTCTGGAAAAACGACGCCCCCATACCATTGCGGAAAACGTCTCCCCGGAAAACCGGTATTTCGGGGTCATGCTCCCTGCCACACCCCTGCATTATCTCATGATGAACAGCGAAATGAGTGCCATTGTCATGACCAGCGGCAACATGAGCGAGGAGCCCATTGCCATTGACAATGCCGATGCGGTTTTGCGCCTCAACGGCATTGCGGATTATTATTTGACCCACAACCGGGATATCCGACTCAGAAGCGATGATTCGATTGTACGTCCTATCGGCGGGGCCGGGCGCTTGGTGAGACGGTCGCGGGGGTATGTGCCGGTGCCTGTTTTTTTGAGAAACAATGTGCCCTGTATTCTGGCATGCGGTGGGGCCCTTAAAAACACGGTTTGTCTGACCAAAGACAACAATGCGTTTCTGAGCCAGCATATCGGGGACCTTGAAAACCTGCGGACGCTGGAGTTCTTCACATCCACCATTGATCATATGAAACGCATTCTGGATATCGAGCCCCGGCTCATCGCCCACGACATGCACCCGGATTATTTAGGCACCCGGTATGCGATTGAGCAAACCGGCGCGGGCCAAATTGCGGTGCCGGTACAGCATCACCACGCCCATATTGTCTCCTGCATGGCGGAGAACCGGATCGGCGGCGATGTGATCGGGCTTGCCTTTGACGGCACCGGCTACGGCATGGACGGCCATATCTGGGGCGGCGAGGTGCTGGTTGCAAGCGAAAACACCTTTGAGCGGACCGCCCACATGGCTTACGTGCCCATGCCGGGCGGGGATGCGGCGGCCAAGGCCCCCTGGCGCATGGGGGTGAGCTACCTGTACGATGCCATGGGCGACGGTTTCCGGGAGGTCGATTCACCGCTGTTTGAGAATACCGCTGAAAAGGATGTTGACATTGTTGTGCGGATGATCGCCCGGAACTTCAATTCGCCGCTCACGTCGAGCCTGGGCCGGCTTTTTGACGCGGTCGCAGCCATACTGGGCATCCGGAGCCATGTTTATTTCGAGGGGCAGGCGGCAATGGCCCTCGAGATGGCGGCATGCCCGGATTCGATATTGCCTGAGCCTTCGGATGTGTATTCGTATGCGCTGCCACAGGCGTTTTCAGGGGCGTTTCAACCGAATGCCGGCGCCCCGATTCCGTCCCGCCCCATTATCATGGGCGTTGTCCGGGATATGGCGCAGGGCAGGGACGTCTCCTGTATCAGCACGCGGTTTCACTGGACATTGATCCACCTGTTTTCGGATGTGTGCGACCGGATACGGGGTATTACCGGCTTGAACCGGGTGGTGTTGAGCGGCGGGGTCTTTCAGAACGCCATTCTCCTTGCCGGCATGGACCGGATGCTCACGGAGCGCCATTTCGATGTGTATACCCACCGCCGCGTGCCCGCCAATGATGGCGGGATATCCCTTGGCCAGGCGGTTGTGGCGGCCCATACAGTCGATCAAAAACCCGAAAGCCAAGATTGACGACTTCGTAAAAAGCCCAATATCTGCGTTATGCGCAATTTTTGAAGAATCTCACGTACACCTAAGTACTATCAATTCTTCAAAAATCGCGCAAGCCTTGATCTTGGCCTTTTTACAAAGTCGTCTGAAAGCGACTTTTTACGAGATTATCAAGATTGACGGCTTCGTAAAAAGTCCAATATCTGCGTTACGCGCGATTTCCGAAGAATATCAAGTACACTTAAGTACGCTCAATTCTTCAAAAATCGCGCAAGCCTTGATCTTGGACTTTTTTCAAAGCCGTCTGGCTCCGACTTTTTACGAGTCCATCAAGATTGGCGACTTCGTAAAAAGTCTCGAAACCAGGCTTGTCAAACTTTTCAGAACCGTAGGGGCGAATAATCATTCGCCCGCCATAAGGGCGAATGATTATTCGCCCCTACAAAGAACCCGTCGTGAATCGGGAGACAAAAGCCGACTTTT
>PWHO01000096.1 GCA_003555385.1 Bacteroidales bacterium | reverse complement strand
TTCATCTGCTTCCAGATATCCACTACCTCACGGTCACCGGACTCCCAGCGAAGCAAAAGCTCCCGGGCTTCCTGCATAAGCGGGGCCTGGTTCCGGGCTTCCTCTTCACTGAGACCCTTACTCTCCATCAGCTCCCTGGCCTGTACGCGAAGCTCACGCTCAAACAGCACGTAGTATTCGCCCACAAGCTTATCCCCCTTTTTTCCGGAGCTTCCGGGAGTTTCCCCATTACCAAAACACATCCAGGCGAGCATGGACTTGCAAATGTGAATACCCCGGTCGTTGACCAGGTTCACCTTCACCACTTCCCTGCCGGCCCCCTCCAAAATACAGGCAACCGAATAACCCAGCAGGTTATTCCGGATATGCCCCAGGTGCAGGGGTTTATTCGTATTGGGAGAGGAATACTCCACCACAACAGGGCCCCGCGCTTTCACTTGCGGCTGTTTTCCCGGCTTAATAAGCCCAAACGCCTCGTCACCACTGTAATTTTTTAAAAAATTAAGCCAGAACCCCTTGGTAAGGCTTAAATTCAGAAATCCCTTCACCACATTGAAGCTTTCCACCTCTTCCAGTTTCTCCACCAGTATGTCACCAAAATAACCGGCCGTGTCTTCCGGTGACCGGCGCATCAGCCCCACAAAGGGAAAAACCACCAATGTAAGGTCACCCTCAAAATCCTTCCTTGTTCTCTGTAGCACCACTTGCCCCGGCTTTATTTCCCGGCCCGACAATTCACTGACTGAAGCTTCGACGATCTGCGCAATCCGGTCTTCAATATTCATTTTTAAGTAATTATTTTGGGATTCAAAACTACCTGTTTCCAGGGTATTCCCCCTTTCAAGGATATTCCCCCTTTCCAGGGTATTCCCCGCTTCCAGGGTATTCCCCGTTTCCAGGATATTCCCCCTTTCCAGGGTATTCCCCGTTTCCAGGGTTCAAAACCGGGCAACCCCCGGCAAAAAAATATACATACTTATACTGGGTATTCCAGAACAACCAATGAATTCACCCCAACAACCGGAATCGCAGCCGGAAAGCTGAAAACAGGCCCCAGCCCCTCCGGCCAGCGGGCATCCCCTCCAGTACAAAAAACAACCACAAAGATACATCTTTTACCCCTAACGTATGCCCCATTCAGGATCATAGGAACCAACAACCTCCCAGCCTCGTCCAATGCCCACAGGCAACCCCCACATCACTCAGCCCATGAGAACCAACAACCGGAGGCGCGTCAGCGCCGACTAACCGGAGGGGCGTCAGCCCCGACTAAATAGTTAAAGATTTTTATTACTTTTGCCTAGTTTTAATTAAATCTAAATAAACAATTAAGTCCAACACACCGGTATGACTTTAAATGACCTGCAAAACGGGGAACGAGGTATCATTATCAAGGTGAAAGGTCGCGGAGGTTTCCGCAAACGCATCATCGAGATGGGTTTTGTGGTGGGTAAACCCGTGCAGGTTGTTAAAAAGGCTCCGCTGCGAGACCCCATTGAATACAACATCATGGGGTACAATTTATCCTTAAGGCGCAGTGAAGCCAGCCTCATCGAAGTCATCCCTGAAAAAGATTTTCATCCTACAAGGGAAGATTCATTCAATGGCGTATTTTTCACAGAAAAAGCCGCCTCTTTCCGCAAACCTGGCAGTGTGATCAATGTCGCATTGGTAGGAAACCCCAATTGCGGAAAAACCACCTTCTTCAATTATGCAAGCGGGTCGAGAGAACGTGTGGGAAATTACAGTGGTGTTACGGTTGATGCCAAAGAAGCCCGTTATTACCAAAACGGTTACCGTTTCAATATTACAGACCTTCCCGGCACTTACTCCATTTCAGCCTATACCCCCGAGGAAGTTTTTGTCCGTGACTTCATCACCGACAAACTGCCGGACGTGGTGATCAACATCGTGGACGGATCAAACCTGGAACGCAACCTGTATCTTACGGCCCAGCTGATTGACATGGATATCCGCGTGGTGATGGTGCTGAACATGTACGATGAGATGCAGGCAAAAGGAGATGTGCTGGATTACGAGTCGCTTGGTAAAATGCTTGGCATCCCCATTATTCCTGCAGTCAGTTCAAAGGGAAAAGGGATTGAGGATGTTTTTAACAAGGTAATTGAAGTATATGAAGACCGGGATGATATCATCCGCCATATTCACATTAACTACGGATCACTGGTGGAGGGCTCCCTTGGCAAAATTCAGGAGCTGATCAGGGCGGAAGGTAATGAACACCTGACCGACCTGATATCTTCCCGCTTTCTCTCCATTAAACTCCTGGAAGACGACAAAATTGCCAGGAGGACCATCAGTGACCATTGTCACAATCATGAACAGATAAAGGATGCCACGCGGCAGGAAATTAAAAAACTGGAACATGAGTTTGGCGAACCCCCGGAGTCGGTCATAACAGACCTGAAATACGGCTTCATTGCCGGGGCACTGAAAGAAACGCTCCAGCCGGGAGAGCCGAAAGAGCGGAAGGCCAGCGAAATCATTGACACATTCCTGACCCATAAATTGTTCGGCTTCCCCATATTTCTGTTTTTCATGTGGGCCATGTTCTCAGTAACTTTCTTCCTGGGAAGCTATCCGATGGACTGGATCGAGGCAGGTGTGGACGGCCTTGGTACTTTTCTTGACCAACAAATGCAACCCGGCCCCCTTAAAGACATGCTGATCAATGGTGTGGTGAGCGGTGTCGGGGGTGTCATCGTATTTCTCCCCAACATCATGCTGCTATTCTTCTTTATCAGCTTGATGGAAGATACCGGATATATGTCGCGGGCCGTATTCATTATGGATAAGCTCATGCATAAGATCGGACTGCACGGCAAATCTTTTATTCCGCTTCTGATGGGTTTCGGTTGTAACGTGCCGGCGATTATGGCTACCCGTACCCTGTCGAACCGTAACGACCGCATGCTTACCATGCTGATCAATCCGTTTATTTCCTGCAGTGCCAGGCTTCCCATTTATGTGCTTTTTATTTCTGCATTCTTTACGGAGTACCGGGGCACCATGCTGTTTATCATCTATGCCACAGGGGTGTCAGTTGCCATCGGTATGGCCTTGTTGCTCAAACGGTTTATGTTCCGCTCCGAGGAAGCTCCCTTTGTGATGGAACTTCCGCCATACCGCACTCCCACCATCAGGGCCATTACCATTCATATGTGGGACAAAGCGGTCCATTACATTAAAAAGATCAGCGGTATAATCCTGGTGGCCTCCATCATTATCTGGGCCCTCGGTTACTTTCCCGGCGGCGGACATTACGCGGCGCAAATTGAAGAACAGGAAGATGCCATTGTTTTGCGTTATGAAGCAAAAATGGACACCATTCCTGACTCAGACACCCTGGCTATAAGGACGCTGGAAAATGAAAAGGAATATGCCATTCAAAATATGGAAAGCCGTATTCAGGTCGAACGTCAGGAAAACAGTTATATTGGCACGATCGGCAAAACCATCCAGCCGGTAATGGCTCCTCTTGGGTTTGACTGGAAAATGAGTATCAGTATCCTCTCCGGGGTGGCTGCCAAAGAAATTGTTGTAAGTACCATAGCAGTGCTTTACCAGGTGGATGAAAGCGTGCAGGCCCATAGCCAGAGCCTGGTTGAAAAAATTCAAACTCAGACCTACAGTTCCGGCCCGAAAGAAGGAGAACCCGTTTTTACCCCATTGGTGGCATTGTCGTTTATGTTGTTTATTCTTCTGTATTTCCCATGCATCGGGGTAATTGCTACCATAGGCAGGGAAGGTGGCCACTGGAAATGGGGCCTGTTTACCGTTGTTTACACCACCGCGGTAGCCTGGATCATTTCATTTATTGTTTATCAAACCGGAAGCCTGATTACAGCCTTATGACTACACAATGGATTATTACCGCCATTATACTGATTACAGCCCTTATCTACACATTTAGACGGCTGGCTGTTTATTTTCGAAAGTCCCCCCGTAAAAAAGGAGGGTGTGAGGAATTTGGCGGCGACTGCGCTGCTTGTTTGAAAAACCGGTAAACCTTTTTCGTCGGCCGGTCAGCATTCCAATCATCGGGTCTTTTCAAATATTTCGTACATTTGGTTATAACACCAAAGATTACACGCATTGGACCTGCAAGCCATTCTTTTAAAATATTGGGGGTTTTCCTCTTTCAGACCCCTGCAGGAGGACATCATCCGATCTGTAATCGATGGCCATGACACCCTTGCCCTGTTGCCGACCGGCGGGGGAAAATCACTTTGCTACCAGGTTCCCGGAGTTGCTTTGGATGGGTTATGCATAGTAGTAAGTCCGCTTATTGCCCTGATGAAGGACCAGGTTCAGGCATTAAAAGAGAAAGGGATCAAAGCCACAGGGATTTATCATGGGATGAGCCGGGTGGAAATTGACAATGCCGTTGACAACTGTGTGTACGGAGACGTAAAATTTTTGTATCTCAGTCCTGAGCGACTTACGACGGAGCTTATTCGCAGCAGGATGGAGAAAATGAACGTCAGCCTTCTTGCTGTCGATGAATCACATTGCATTTCGCAATGGGGCTATGATTTCCGGCCACCCTATTTACGGATTGCTGAAGTAAGAACCCTGATTCCCAACACCCCCATACTGGCACTGACTGCTACCGCTACCCCACAGGTAGTCAATGACATTCAGGAAAAACTCAATTTCAGTTCGCCAAAGGTCTTTCAAAAAAGCTTTGAGCGCAAAAATCTGGCCTATGTTGTTTTCCGGGAAGAAGACAAACTTAACAGGCTGTTAAAGATCTGCAGGAATGTGCCAGGCACAGGTGTGGTTTATGTCAGAAATCGTAAACGAACGAGAGAAATTTCTCGATGGCTTGAACAGCAGGGGGTCAGTGCAGATTTTTACCATGCCGGGCTGACCTCCCTGGAGAGGGATGCAAAACAAAATGCGTGGATGAAGGAACGTACACGGGTAGTTGTGTCGACCAATGCTTTCGGGATGGGTATTGACAAGCCCAACGTAAGGTTTGTGGTACACATGGACCTGCCCGACAGTCCGGAAGCCTATTTTCAGGAAGCAGGCCGTGGCGGTCGTGACGGAAAAAAAGCTTATGCCATTTTGCTGTTTAATGAGTCCGATATTATGGACCTGAAAGAGTTTCACGAAAGGTCTTTCCCTCCAATTAAACTGATCAAAAAGGTATACACCTGCCTGGGGAATTATTTCCAGCTGGCCATTGGCAGCGGAAAGGATCAGAGCATGCCTTTCGACCTCACCACATTTGCCAGGAATTATGGCATGAACCCTTTCGTGGTATTCAATGCCCTGGGATTCCTGGAGAAGGAAGGTTACCTTGCCTTATCTGAGGCCATGTCCAATCCTTCCCGCATTATGTTCCTCGTCAATAATGAAACACTTTATCGTTTCCAGGTTGCCAACCCGGGATACGACTCATTTATTAAACTACTCCTCCGGTCCTACAGCGGTCTTTTTTCAGAATTCACAAAAATACAGGAAACTGATATCGCAAAAAGAGCCGGCATCCCGAAAGACAATGTGCAGAAAATACTTACCGAACTCCACCAGATGCAGATTATCCATTATAAAAAACAGAACGAACAACCCCTGGTTACCTTTCTCGAAGAACGAATGTCAGCAGCGGATCTTACCATTTCAAAATCCGTTTACAAAGAAAGAAAGGAATTCTCCGGTAAACGCATGAATGCCATGCTTGACTATGCCCGGTCAGAAAACAGGTGCCGCAGCCTTAGCCTGCTGGCCTATTTTGGAGAAACAGACGCATTAAGGTGCGGACAATGCGATGTATGCCTGGAAAGAAACAAAACCGGGGTATCCTCCTATGAGTTTGAACAAATTCTTGCCCTGATCAAACCACAGATCCAGGAAAAACAAATTAGCCTGGATACCCTGATACAGGGACTGGATATTCAACTTTCAGAGAAAAAGGTGATTAATGTGATCCGTTATCTCCTGGACAAAGGAAAAATCAGCTCAGACAAAGAGGGAATACTCCATTGGCACAGTTCCTGATTATCACTAAATTCGCGGAATGCAACAATACAAACATCTTTTTTTTGACCTCGACAGGACCCTGTACGATTTCGATGCCAATAACCGGGACACCCTCAGCAGGCTCTTTCGCAAATACAATATTGGCGATACAGGCAGAATCAGCTTTGACTCATTCCTGGATGTTTACAGACCCATTAATCTTGCTTTATGGGAGCAATATAAGCGCAAGGAAATCAGCAAGGAAACACTAAATCATCGCAGGTTTGCTCATACTTTAAAGGTCTGCGGCCTGGACAACGGAATTGCCGGAGATTTCGCCAGGGATTACCTGGAAATCAGTCCTTCGCAGAAACGTCTGCTGCCCGGCGCGGTCGATATCCTGAAATATCTGTCAGAAAGCTATGCCCTTCATATCATAACAAACGGGTTTGAAGAGGTGCAATACCCCAAAATGGAACGCTGCGGGCTCATGCCGTTCTTCAGACACATCATTACCTCAGAAAAGGCTGGCGTACAGAAACCCGCTCCGGAAATTTTTAAATATGCCCTGAACCTCACAGGGGCTTTACCGGAAGAATCACTGATGATCGGGGACGATCCGGTCGCGGATATTGAAGGCGCCTGCAGGCAGGGAATGGACCAGGTATGGTTATCGGCAGATGAAGAAGGTTGTCCTGTAACTCCTACCTACCGGATTACCGCCTTAAAAGAACTTATGTCAATCCTCTGACGTATCCAGTTCAGCAAGTGCAGAAAGCCCCCCTTTCACCTTGTCACCAGGCTTCACATTTACGGCTGCATCTTCCGGGAGAAACACATCTACCCGGGAGCCAAACTTAATAAACCCGAGCTCGCCGCCCTGGGTTACCTCCTCCCCTTCTTTGCTGTAGCAGACAATCCTGCGGGCCACCACTCCGGCAATCTGCCTGACCATGAACTGCAATCCGGAACGGGTTTCAAATACGATGGTCATTCGCTCATTGTGCAGGCTCGATTTGGGATGCCATGCAACCAGAAAACTACCAGGATGATAGGCTTTATAAATCACACGTGCATCTACGGGATAACGATTCAGGTGCACATTCAGCGGGGACATAAACACCGATATCTGCTGCATCGGTTTGTCAAAAAATTCCTCTTCCCGGGCTTTATCTACCACAACCACGGTGCCGTCAGCCGGGCTCAAAAACAATCGTGGGTTATGCGGAGCCAGCCGCCTGGGGTGGCGAAAAAAGTATACGACCCCACCAAAAAGGATAAGCAAAAGCGCAATAATCAAATAAGCCCAGCGGCCGGATACAGGCAGGAAAAGATATGCCGCAACCCCGGCCAGCAGGCAGATAACGGCAGTAATAAAAACGATTCTATGCCCTTCCTTGTGAATTTTCATCAGTTGAGTATCCTCGTTAAATTTTTGAATAACCGCCATTCACGGTTGAAAAACTATCCCATCTACTCCCTGTATGCGACGGTCAATAGGTCATCAGTAAATACACAAATACGAAAGGAGCGGCCATAAATACACCGTCAAAACGATCCAGCACGCCCCCGTGCCCCGGCAAAATACTGCCACTGTCTTTCGCCTTGATACTGCGCTTAAACATTGATTCAAACAAATCACCATAAGAACCAAAAACCACCACGATCAGGGAGATCACCAGCCAGTCGATCATTGAAACCTGTTGATAATAGAAAGCAATCAATACCGCACTTAAGACGGCGAGCAATCCGCCTCCGATGGCTCCCTCCCAGGTCTTCTTCGGAGAGATCCGCTCAAACAGGCGGTGACGGCCAATGGCTGTTCCGATCACATAGGCTGCGGTTTCGTTAATCCAGACAAGAAAAAAGAAACCAAGCAGCAGGCTTGAGTGATACACACCCGGCAGAAATGCCGGATTGGGAAAATAATTCAACAGGGAAAAAGGGACTGCCACATAAAGCAATCCGAAAAATGTGAATGCAATATTGGTAAACGGATTGGGATTATTCCGGTATAATTCAAACAGAAAGATCAGAAAAATAAATACAAAATTCAGCAAAAGCCACAAAAAGTTCAGGATATCGGTCGCGATGAGCGCATTGGTGGCGAAAAGTATCATTCCGGCAAGTATTCCGGCTACCTTATTGGGATACACCCCGGCCCGTTCCACCAACGAATAAAACTCCCATAACCCTACACCGGTAAAAACCAGGAAAAGTAATGAAAATAAATACTGATGCGTTATCACAGATGCTATTACCAATAACACCAATACAATTCCTGTAATAGTTCTCCGGGCCAGATTACTCACAACAACTCTTTATTGATTATTTGCTTTGCTTTCAGTACATCATCCGCTTGCACATACAATTCCAGCTCTCCAAAAAGATAGGCAGAATCCTTTTTATTCATAATAACACTGTTAATTCCGGAATCTTTCAAAACGGCCTGCACAATATCTACCTTGTGCTCCTGGGTATTGCTATAAATTTTTTGCCAGTTATCCTTCATTTGCGCAACAATTTCCGGGTTAACAGTTTTTCTTCAAAAGCCTGCCATATTTTTAATGAACCGGCACTGAAATATCAAGCATAAAAATATACAACTCTTTCGGACCGTGAGCACCAAGAACAAGATTTTTTTCAATATCAGCCGTTCGGCTTGGCCCTGTAACAAAGCTGATCAGCGACGGAATCTCTTTACCATACCTGGCTTGCAGAAAACGAAAGGCATCTTTGGGCTCATCAACAAATTGTTTGTTGGTGGCAACAACAATGTGAACAGAAGGTGTGATAAATCCCCTCCGGCTCATGGTCTGGCGACTGCTCAGGACAACGGATCCGTGGCGCACAACAAGCGCCTCACAACCGGTAACAGCTGCCATGCATCCTGATAACTCATCCGTATCTCCGGCGATTTCAAGTTTCAGCTCTTTCAACAGACCAAAAAGAAAAGTTTCCCCGCAAAAAACCTTCTGAATTCCTTTTTGTGATAACAGGGTGTGTAATCCGCTGGTCAGTTCGTCAACATCTTTGCAAAAAACAAAGCGCCCGTTTGCCTGAATGAGTGCCTCAGCAAAAGCCTCCTCCCGATAATCGGCTTCAGGTTTATGGAAAACACCCACCCCGCTGTCAACCCCTTCATAGGGAGCGGGCATGCCATTTACCAGGGCATCCCGGATCTTCTTCAGAACTTTCTCCTTGGAAGTACTCTCCTTCATTGAGTAATATTATGACTCATTCAAGTTTTTTTCCCGTCCTCTTTTTTACTCATGGACGATCCTACACCGAACTCCTGTTCCCGTGCATATTCAGAATCCGGAAATGGCCTTTTGCCAAAGATCCCTTCCAGATCTTCGCGGAAGATTACTTCTTTTTCAAGCAACAGATCACCCAGCTGCATGAGTTTCTCCTTCTCGGTCAACAGCATATCTTTGGCACGGGAATAAGCCTTTTCTATCAGGGCGCTTACCTCTTCGTCAATGGTCTGTGCCGTTTTCTCGGAGTATGGTTTCGTGAAGTTATACTCATTCTGTCCGCTGGAGTCGTAATAGCTCACATTCCCGATCTTTTTATTCAGACCAAAATAAACCACCATGGCATAGGCCTGTTTGGTAACCTTTTCCAGGTCATTAAGCGCACCGGTTGATATCTGGCCAAAAATAATATCTTCAGCCGCCCTGCCACCCAGGGTGCTTGTAAGCTCATCATACATTTGCTCGAAAGTAGTTATCTGCCTTTCTTCCGGCAGATACCAGGCCGCACCAAGCGCTTTGCCCCTCGGCACAATGGTTACCTTCACCAGCGGATGGGCATGTTCCAGCTGCCAGCTGACGGCAGCATGACCCGATTCATGGTAGGCAATGACTTTCTTTTCCCTGGGAGAAATGATTTTGTTTCGCTTTTCCAGCCCGCCTATAATCCGGTCAATGGCATCCATAAAGTCCTGCTTGTCTACCACTTTCTTGTTTCGCCTGGCCGCGATCAATGCAGCCTCATTGCATACATTGGCAATGTCAGCCCCTGAAAAACCAGGTGTTTGTTTTGCCAGAAATTCCTCATCCAGATTCTCCTCCAGCCTGAGTGGTTTCATATGGACTTTAAATATTGCCCTGCGCTCAGTCAAATCAGGCATTTCCACGTGAATCTGCCGGTCAAAACGCCCGGCCCTCAGCAATGCCCTGTCAAGTACGTCGGCACGGTTGGTGGCGGCAAGAATAATTACGCCCACATTGGTCCCGAAACCATCCATTTCAGTCAGCAGCTGATTCAGGGTATTCTCCCGCTCATCATTGGAGCCTGTTACCGGATTCTTGCCCCGGGCACGGCCAATGGCATCAATTTCGTCAATAAAAACAATACAGGGAGCCTTTTCTTTTGCTTGCTTAAACAGGTCTCTGACCCGGGAGGCTCCAACCCCCACAAACATTTCAACAAAATCAGATCCGCTCAGTGAAAAGAAGGGCACCTGGGCCTGACCGGCAACCGCTTTGGCCAGCAGGGTTTTTCCTGTGCCCGGAGGCCCGACCAGCAAAGCACCCTTGGGGATCTTACCTCCCAGATCCGTATATTTTTTGGGGTTTTTTAAAAAATCAACAATTTCCATCAGCTCCACCTTGGCCTCATCCAGCCCGGCCACATCCTTGAAGTCAATGTTCACATGGGTATCTTTATCAAACAGGGTGGCTTTTGATTTCCCGATGTTAAACATCTGCCCCCCGGGGCCTCCGCTGCCTGCCATCCTTCTGATAATAAAAATCCAGAATGCAATCAGCAACCCAATGGGTAACAGCCAGCTGAGCATGTCGGTTCCCCAGCTTTTACGGGTTTCAGGATACACGGGAAAACGGTCTTCCACCGGCCATTCGCGCTGGGTTTCCCGGATCATTGTTTCAAAATTTTCCACTGAAGCGATACGGAACACATAATGAGGACCCGAGGTTTCCCCGACCGTCCGGCCGGGCTCAACATCCTCATACTTACTTTTATCCAGCCGGTCTTCCTTGATAAAAACCTCAACTTCTTCTTTGTTTATGATCTTCAGCTGAGCTATGTCGGATCCATCCTCCTCGCTCCAGGTAAGCATTTCATTTTCAAAACGCATCTGCGATATTTCCTCCGCGGTGCTCCCCCAGTTAAAAAACTGTAACCCAATGAACACAACCGCCAGGATCGCATAAATCCAGTAAAAGTTAAAACCCGGTTTTTTACCATCGGTTTTTCCGCTCGTTTTACCGCCCTGAGCATTGCCGGAAGGGCGCTGCCCACGGGTATTACCTGATTGCGGCTTACCCGCATTATTTTGTTTACCTTTTGATTCAGTCATTTTTTTATACTTCAAAAAACCAATACTGTTCCGGGCGGAGATCATTCCTCTGCAATTTTTTTTGCCGGAGCATCTGCCCATAATTCTTCCACCTGGTAATAGCGGCGAACAGGTTCCTGGAACACGTGAACCACCACATCCAAATAATCAAGCAATATCCACTCTCCGTTGGTAAAGCCTTCCCGGCGGGCAGGGTTAAAACCGGTGGATTTTTTAACTTCTTCTTCCACGGACTCAGCAATAGCAGCGGCATGAGTACCGGAGCTCCCATGACAGATCACAAAATAATCACAAACCGCGGAATGAATTTTCCCAAGATTAAGCTGAATGATCTCTTTTCCCTTTTTTTCTTGTATTCCTTTTATAATTGCATCAACGAGTATTGCAGATATGTCTTTTCTTTCAGTTTTTCCTGTCATTCGCCAAACATTATACTTTTCGTGCAAAATTAACGAATTTTACCCACATATTGCTCCGTGGTTTCTTTTATCGGTAATGAGCAACATCTTTTCCGGCAACGCCCATTGTAACGCCCATTCATTCTGATTATGCTACCTTTGTAAAAAAGCAAGCAGAATGCGGTTTTCCATTCACTATATCGATAAAACCGACTCCACAAACCGCGCATTGTGGAGAATGATTGATACCGGATCAGACCCCGGAGAGGGCCGGGTATTGCAGGCAGGAAATCAAACCGCAGGCAGAGGGCTGGGCAATAACCGATGGATCAGTGACCCAAACCAGAATCTTACTGCCTCCATCTTGTTGAAACCCATATTTCTGCCACCCGCCCGACAATTTTTCCTTAACAAATCCGTGGCTCTCGGCATCCGCAACGCCCTGTCGGAATTGTGCCCCGATAAAGTGTTTAAAATTAAATGGCCCAATGACATTTATGCCGGTAACAAAAAAATCGCCGGCACCCTGATCGAAAACCGGATTATGGGTCAGACTTACGAACTCAGCATCGTGGGAATCGGCATCAATGTCAACCAGATTGATTTTCCCGCAGACTTGCCAAACCCATCCTCACTTGCTTTATTGTGCAGTAAAAAATTCATGGTCAGCGAATGCCTTGGTCTGCTGCTGCAACATACCGGCAGGCAATATGACCGATTGACGAAAGGTCATCATACAGAACTGGACGATGAGTACATCCGTCATTTGATGGGATACAAAAAGCGCATGCGTTTTAAAACAGATGAAGATATCATCGAGGCCTTCATCACCGGTGTGGATGAATACGGAAAAATGATCCTTGAAAGGGGGAACGGAAACACGGAATCATTCGGGATGAAAGAAATACAAATGCTACTCGATTAATGCAGAACCTGGGCTGCCCCGGCCGAGAAAGAACGGCTCCGGCGATCCCGGAAGCAGCGGCGGATTAAACCCTCCTTCTCAAAACAGGGCTGATCTATAAAAAATGATCCTGGAGTTTGCGGGCAAGCTTGTCCACAAATTTCTGCAGGGGTCCTGAAGCCACAGTCTTCATAAAAGGGTTAAGTGCCACCTTGAACACGACAGACACCTCGCAGCGCTGATCTCC
>PWHO01000240.1 GCA_003555385.1 Bacteroidales bacterium | reverse complement strand
GTGGCAGACATTTCTATTCAGGATAAAAAATGTGTGTTGTTCACTAATACCTGATCTGCAACCGGTCGAAAGTATCATCCTCAATGATGCGCACCGCTTCCCTGAAATAATCCTCATGTTGCATCACAACCTGAATATAAGCGGAAAAATCAAAAAGGTTTCGGGCAATCTGGGCTTTGAGCTGTTGCTTCATATATTCGACAGTCTTTTCATCCCCTTCCTCTACATCCACCAGGTCGTGCTGATCTGCAGCATACGCACGGAGAGAGCCTATCAATGCTTCATCCACATGGAAATTCTCAATATAATCAGTCACATTGTCATATTGCTCAGATAACTCCGCTCGGTTATGGTTGGTATATTCAATCCCGAAGGTATTCAATATTCCGCGCCTGAGCATCCTTGAATAATAATCTGAAACCCCGGCAGTATCCAGCGGGATAAAAAAGTCGGGCATGATACCGCCTCCGCCGTAAACAACCCGTTCGTTAACTTTGGTGTTATACTTCAGTGAATCCGGGAATGTAATGCTCTCAGGACTCACCAGTTCGCCCGATGAAAGGCGGTTCGACAGATCTGCATAATATTGGTCCGTTCCCTCATCATAGGGTTTCTGGATGCTTCGCCCTGTGGGTGTATGGTATTGGGCAGTAGTCAGCCTGATGGCCGACTCATCGGGGAGTTCAAACGGACGCTGAACCAGTCCTTTGCCGAATGACCGTCTTCCTACGACCAGACCCCTGTCCCAGTCCTGTATTGCCCCGGCGAAAATTTCGCTGGCTGAAGCAGAACCTTCGTTGACCAGCACAACAACTTTCCCTTCCTTGAAGTTACCCCTCGAAGTACTCTTGAATTCCTGCTTGGGGGCAGCATGCCCTTCTGTGTAAACAATCAGGTGATTGCGTTCCAGGAATTCATCGGCCAGGTCAATGGCCACATCCAGGTAGCCTCCTGAATTGTAGTTTAAATCCACGATCAGGTCGGTCATTCCTTCCGATTTTAATTCCCGGATGGCCTCACGTACTTCTCTTAATGTGGTACGTGCAAACCTGTTGATCTTGATGTACCCGATTTCGGGGGTGGCCATAAAAGCTGCATCAACGGAATGGATCGGGATCTGATCACGGGTAATGGTAAAATCCAGTAATTCAGGGGCGCCTGTACGATAAATGGAGACTTCTACTTCCGTCCCTCGTTCGCCGCGCAATTTTTGCTGTACATATTCATTGGTTACCTTGCTGCCGTGGGCTTCTTCGCCATCGATATATACAATTTTATCACCAGGCATCAATCCGACTTTTTCGGAGGGCCCCCCTGGTATGGGGCTCACAACAGTGATGGTGTCCTGTATCAGGTCAAACTGGATTCCGATCCCTTCAAAACTACCCTCCAGTGGTTCATTGGCCCTGCGGAGTTCGTCGGCAGAAAGATAACGGCTGTGGGGATCCAGTTCGCGGAGTATGCCACGGATTGCATCTTCCACCAGTTTCTCATCGTCCAGTTCTTCTATGTAGGCAAATTCTATAAACTGCAGCGCCCGCTGAAGCTTCTCCATCTGTTGCTGGCTGACTTGCGAAAAAGATGTGGCAGACAGGGAAACAAGGATTATCGTGAGCGTCAACAGGCGGATAATGCACTTAGGTGTTTTCATTCTTTATTTTTTTCTGTGTGTTCTTAAAAAACCTGATCCGGATTGACTGCAGACCGGGTTATGAAATAAATCAAACTATGCGTACTTTTGAGTGAACAAAAACAAAGCCAAAAAGTCTCTGCATTAAAAAGAATTCTTATTACGACCCCTGGCAATCCATACAAAATTAATAAAAAGGAGGAGAAACAGCGGTTTCTGAACAGCCTGATATTTCCGCTGGGATTTGTATTGATTCTCTGGCTGGTGAAATCTGTGGAAATGGCTTTTGATCTGTCGTTTTCGGAACTTGGCATTTACCCCAATACGGTCGGCGGATTGAAAGGAATTGTGTTGTCTCCCTTTATCCATGGAAGTATTTCCCACCTGGCTTCCAATAGTATACCTCTGCTTGTGCTGGGCACTGCCCTGCTGTATTTTTACCGGGAGGTGGCTTTGCCGGTTTTCCTCTGGGGCCTGGTCATTACCGGATTCTGGGTTTGGGTCATAGGCCGTCCTTCTTATCATATCGGTGCTTCAGGAATTATTTACTGTTTCGCTGCCTTCCTTTTTATCAGCGGTATTATTCGCAGACATCCGCGGCTGATGGCACTTTCATTGCTGGTGGCTTTTCTTTACGGGGGGCTTATCTGGGGGATATTTCCTGTGCGTGAACACATTTCCTGGGAGGGGCATTTAATGGGAATGTTGTCGGGTGCGCTGCTTGCCTGGTTCTACAGAGAGTATGGTCCGCAGCGTCCGCTTTATTCCTGGGAACTTGAGGAAGAGGATGAAGATAAGGGTGATGAAGGGGAGGATGATGAGGATGAGAATGAGAATGAGAATGGCTTCATTAAATACGAAAAGCCCGGTTGAGCTAAATATTCAGCCTGATTGAGTTACATGTTGCCGCGGTCTATCTCGCGTTGTATGTCTTTCTTTTTGATGGTGTCCCTTTTATCAAAAAGTTTCTTGCCCTTGGCCAATGCGATCTCAAGCTTTGCCAGTCCTTTATCATTGATAAATAATCGGGTGGGCACAAGGGTCAGTCCCTTTTCTTCCAGTTTGGATTTGAGTTTTTTTAATTCCCGGCCGGTAAGCAGTAACTTCCGTTCGCGCTTGGGTTCATGATTGTTGTATGTTCCGTGAGAATAGGGAGCAATATGCATATTTCTCACAAAGAGCTCATGGCCGCTGAAAGCGCAATAACCTTCAGCCAGGCTTGCCTTTCCTGCCCGTATGGATTTGATTTCTGTGCCGGTAAGAACCAGGCCTGCCTCGAACTTTTCCAGCAAAAAGTATTCAAAGTTGGCTTTTTTATTTTTGATGTTGATCTTACCTGGCATGATTCCCTTTTGTTTGACCCGCGAATATAGCAAAAATCAGGGACCCGTTATTTTTTTTCAATTGTCAAACCAAAAAGCACATTTTATTGTTGCCTTATTCATAAAATAATATACTTTTGCAAAAAATAAAACCCATTACATATGTATTGGACTTTGGAACTGGCATCTAAACTCGAAGATGCTCCCTGGCCCGCCACCAAGGAGGAGTTAATAGATTATGCCCTGAGATCGGGAGCCCCGATGGAAGTGATTGAAAATCTTCAGGAAATTGAAGACGAGGGCGACGTATATGAAAGTATTGAAGATATCTGGCCGGATTATCCCACAAAAGATGATTTTTTCTTTCATGAGGACGAGTACTGATGGTACTGCCATCCATTAATGGTTTAAGGTGAAAGCCGGCTGATGCCGGTTTTTTGCGTTCTGGCCCTTGCTGTATTGTGTACAGATTTAATTAACTTTGTTCTTCTTAAAAGACCCATCTATGCTCAATCTTGTAAAGAAAATATTTGGCAGTAAAGCCGACAGGGATTTCCGGGAAATCAAGGAAACCCTCGAAGCCACCAAACAAGCCTATGAGACCATCAAGACCCTGGACAATGATCAGCTCAGGACCAAAACCCTGGAACTGAAAAAACGAATTGAAGAGAATGTTCAGGAGGAACAAAAGCAGATTGATACGCTGCGGGAGCACCTTGAAAACAATTATGATATTGATATCGAGGAAAAGGAACGGATCTACCAGCAAATTGATGCCTTGGATGACAAACAGAACGAGAATACAGAAACCCTGCTGAAAGAACTGATCCCGGAGGCTTTTTCTGTAGTCAAGGAAACCGCACGGCGTTTCAAGGAAAATGAGGAGGTGATTGTTACCGCCAATGATTTCGACCGGGAACTGGCGGCAATCAACCCGAGTATCGAGATCAGGGGTGATAAAGCCTGCTATAAAAACCAATGGATGGCAGGCGGAAACATGATCACCTGGGATATGGTGCACTATGATGTCCAGCTCATCGGTGGAATTCATCTTCATAAAGGTAAAATCGCTGAGATGGCGACCGGGGAGGGTAAAACACTTGTTGCAACCCTTCCGGTTTACCTGAATGCCATTACAGGCAAGGGAGTGCATATCGTGACGGTAAATGATTATCTGGCCAAGCGTGACTCTGAATGGATGGGAATGCTTTTTCAGTTTCACGGGCTGGGGGTCGATTGCGTTGACAAGCATCAACCGCATTCACCGGAAAGAAGGAAGGCCTACCATGCGGATATTACTTACGGCACCAACAATGAGTTCGGATTTGATTACCTGCGTGACAATATGTCGCGCAACCCCGGCGAACTGGTACAGCGAAAGCTCAACTATGCCATCGTGGATGAGGTGGATTCCGTACTGATTGACGATGCGCGCACGCCCCTGATCATATCGGGTCCGACGCCACAGGGAGAGAAGCATGAGTTTCACGAGATGAAGCCCAAGGTGGAAAAACTTTACAGTGCCCAGCGTATGCTGGTGACCAACTTGCTGGCTGAGGCCAGAAAGCTTCTGATGCCCAAGGAGGGGGAACCTGACGATAAAAAAGGTGGTGAACTGCTGTTGCGCTGCCACCGGGGACTTCCCAAGAATAAGGCCCTGATCAAGTTTTTGTCCGAGCCGGGCATGAAAAGTATCTTGCAGAAGACCGAGAACCTGTATATGCAGGAACAGGGCAAGCACATGCATATTATCGATGATGAGCTGCACTTCGTGATTGAAGAAAAGAACAATTCCATCGAACTTACCGAGAAAGGTATTGACCTGATCACCAGTCAGACGGAAGACCCTGACTTTTTTATTCTTCCTGATATTGGCTCGGAAATGGCTGAGCTGGAAAAGGCGGATATGCCGGCGGAGAAGAAAATGGAAAGGAAAAATGAGGTGATCAATGATTTTTCCGTAAAAAGTGCCCGGGTGCATACCATCAACCAACTACTGAAGGCCTATACCTTGTTCGAAAAGGACACGGAATATGTGATCATGGATAACAAGGTGAAGATCGTGGATGAGCAGACAGGCCGGGTTATGGAAGGGAGGCGTTATTCAGACGGACTTCACCAGGCCATTGAGGCCAAGGAAAATGTAAAGGTTGAAGCAGCCACCCAGACCTATGCCACAGTGACTCTTCAGAATTACTTCAGGATGTACCGTAAGCTCGCCGGTATGACAGGTACGGCCGAAACGGAGGCCGGAGAGTTCTGGAATATTTACAAACTGGATGTAGTGGTTGTTCCCACACATCGCCCGGTGGTCCGGGACGACAGGGAAGACCTGATCTACAAGACGAAAAGGGAAAAATACAATGCCATTATTGATGAGGTGAGTGAGCTCATCAATGCCGGACGGCCTGTGCTTGTGGGTACCACTTCCGTGGAAACTTCTGAGCTTCTGAGCCGTATGCTCAAGCTGCGGTCAGTTCATCATAATATTCTCAATGCCAAGCACCATGAAAGGGAAGCGCAGATTGTGAAAGAGGCCGGACAGGCCGGTACGGTGACCATTGCCACGAACATGGCCGGGCGTGGTACCGACATCAAGCTCGGATCCGGAGTGGTGAAGGCAGGCGGACTGGCCATCCTGGGTACGGAAAGGCATGAATCCCGGCGTGTAGACCGCCAGCTGCGCGGACGTGCAGGTCGCCAGGGCGACCCCGGGTCATCCCAGTTTTTTGTTTCCCTGGAGGATGATCTTATGCGGGTATTTGGTTCCGGCAGGATATCTTCACTCATGGACAGGATGGGATTGAAAGAAGGGGAGGTGATCCAGCATTCCATGATCACCAAGTCGATTGAAAGGGCACAGAAAAAAGTGGAGGAAAATAACTTTGGTATCCGGAAGCGTTTGCTGGAGTACGATGACGTGATGAATGCGCAGCGGGAGGTGATCTATAAAAAACGCCGCAATGCACTGTTCGGGGAGCGGCTGGCAGTGGATATCGCCAACATGATGTTCGATACCTGTGAACAGATGATCCTGGAGTACCAGGAAACAGGAGATTTTGAAGGGTTTACCTTTGAGTTGCTCAGGACCTTTGGTACCGAGCCACCTTTCAGCGAACAGGAATTCATTGAGGGCAAGCCTGATAAGCTGAATGATACACTGTATGCTGTCGTCCTGCAATCTTACAGAAAAAAGAATGATCAGATTGCTGAATCTGCATTCCCTGTGATCAGGGAGGTGCACGAAAAGGCATCCCAGAAATACGAGAACATCGCCATTCCGATTACTGACGGGATGAAGACCATGAATGTGATTGCCAACCTGAAAAAAGCCTACGATACCAACGGGAGAGAGGTTTCGCTTGCTATTGAGAAAGGGATCACCCTCACCATCATCGACAACGCGTGGAAAGATCATTTAAGGGAGATGGATGACCTGAAACAGTCTGTCCAGGGAGCCGCCTATGAGCAGAAAGATCCGCTGCTGATCTACAAATTTGAGTCATTCGAACTGTTCAAGCGGATGATCCAGCAGGTCAATAAAGACATCATTTCCTTCCTTGGCAAGGCACGGTTGCCGGTACGTGATCCCGATCAGATCCAGCGCGGCACCGAACAGGAAAAGATGGATATGAGTAAGCTTCAGGCTGGTCGCAGTGATCTGCCCGGAGGCAAGGGGGGTAAACAAAAGGTACAACCCGTCAGGGTGGAGAAGAAAGTGGGACGGAATGAGCCCTGCCCCTGCGGAAGTGGCAAGAAGTACAAACAATGCCATGGAAAAGGAAGTTGATTAACCTTAAATCCGTTACCATATGTTTTCTTTTGAAACCAGGCTCAGGGTACGTTATGCAGAAACAGACCAGATGGGTTTTGTGTATTACGGCAATTACCCCCAGTACTATGAAGTGGCCCGGGCCGAGGCCATGCGCCGGATGGGCATGACTTATAAAGAAATGGAAGAGAAAGGGGTGGTGATGCCCATTGCCGATATGCATATTAAATATATCCGGCCTGCCCATTACGATGACCTGCTCACCATTAAAGTCTATGTGCCGGAATTACCCGGATCAAGAATGCATTTTGATTATGAGATTTTCAACGAGGCCGGAAAGCTGATCAATAAGGGCTATACGGTACTGGCATTCATCAAAAAAGAGACCGGAAGGCCTTGTGCGGCCCCTGATTGGTTTTTGAACAAACTAAAAGAAGCATAGTTGTGATAAGTGAATCCGGGGGGCGGCGGATCTGCAGGTAGATATTCATTGAACGCATTTTATTAAAAAATCAAAGATTATGAAAGAAATGAAGATTGTGCTGGGTGAAAATAAAAAAGTAGAAGCCCGTTACAAGGGTATGACCATATATACGGATCAGCCTGAAAAAGCAGGGGGAGACGAAAGTGCCCCGGCTCCCTTTGACCTTTTCCTGGCCTCTATAGGCACCTGTGCCGGTTTTTATGTGCAGGCTTTCTGTAACCAAAGAGGTATTTCAACCGACCACATTGAATTGGTTCAAAAGATGCATCATAACAAGGAAACAAAAATGATCAGCAAAATCGAGATTGATATTCTGCTGCCTCCCGATTTTCCTGCACAGTACAAAAACTCCGTGATCCGTGCTGCTGAATCCTGCACAGTAAAAAAACATATCGCCAGCAGCCCTGAATTTGTACTGAATGTGAAATAACAATCGTCTTATTATAATGAAGAAAACGCTTGTGATCGGCGCCAGTCCGAATCCGTTGCGGTATGCCACCAAAGCGGTTAAAAGACTAAGAGAACATAACATTGAAGTGGTTGCGATCGGAAAACGGGAAACGACCATTGATGATGTGGAAGTGGTAACGGGCAGGCCACCCTTTGAAGATATCCATACGGTAACCTTGTATGTCGGCCCGGACAACCAGGAGTCCTACATTGATTATATTCTCTCACTTAAACCCAAAAGAATTATATTTAACCCGGGCACCTATAACCGCAGTTTAGAAAAAATGGCTGAAGAAGCCGGCATTGAAACCGTGGAGGACTGTACTCTGGTTATGCTAAGTATGGATGAATATTGATTCAGGCAAAATTTAACACATAAACTATTTTTTATCATGGCGAAAAAAGACATTGGATTTGACTCAAAACTGATTCATGCCGGAATGTTTGATGACCAGTTTGGCAGCGCGACGGTCCCGATTTACCAGACGAGTACCTTTAAGTTCAAAAGTGCCGATCACGGAGCTGCCTGCTTTGCGGGAGAGGATGATGGCTTCATTTATACACGCCTGAACAATCCGACCATCGATTCTCTTGAAAAATTAGTGGCTGAACTTGAAAACGGTTACCGCGCGATTGCCACCAGTTCCGGTATGGGTGCGGTCAATACCATATACAGCGGGTTGTTGAACCAGGGAGACCATATCATCAGTACCGATGCGGTGTATGGCCCTTCCAGGTTAGTGATGGAAAAGCATTACAGCAAGTTCGGGGTGGAATCCACCTACCTCGATACCACAGATCCGGAAAATATCCGAAAAGCCATTCGCCCCAATACCAAAATGTTGTATGTGGAGACTCCCGCCAATCCGACCATGGCCATTACCGACCTGGAAGAAGCAGTAAAAATTGCCAGGGAACACAACCTGATCACAGTGGCTGACAACACATTTTGCAGCCCCTATCTGCAAAGACCCATTGACTTCGGGTTTGATGTGGTTTTCCATTCCATCACCAAGTTTTTGAACGGTCACGCTGACATAGTGGGAGGTGTTATTATAAGCCGGGATAAATCTTTCGACGACATACTTCGCCCCATGATGATCAATCTGGGATGCAATATGGATCCGCACCAGGCGTATATGGTGATCAGGGGGCTCAAAACCCTATCTATTCGCATGGATCGTTCGCAGGAAAATGCCACCAAAGTGGCACATTTCCTTGAAAAACATCCGAAAGTGGAGTGGGTGAAATATCCCGGCCTGCACTCTCATCCACAGTATGAACTGGCGAAAAAGCAGATGAAAGGACCCGGTTCGATGATCAGTTTCGAGCTGAAAGGGGGGGTGACAGCAGGGAAAGCCCTTATGGACAATGTGCAGTTATCAATACTGGCGGTTTCCCTTGGCGGAGTGGAAAGCCTGATCCAGCATCCGGCCTCTATGACCCATTCAAAAATGGGCCGGGAAGCCAGAGAACGATCCGGTATTTCTGATGGACTTGTCAGATTTTCAGTGGGTATTGAGAATGCAGAAGACATCATTGCAGATCTGTCCCAGGCTCTCGAGAGGGTGTAATAATGAATTTCAGGGCGGTCAGCTGCCTGCAAAATATTTTTATTTTTGTATCGTAATTAAATAAGTGATCAGAGACCAATTGCCGCTTCGGTGGCTGCCACACTTTTTTTAAGTGTTATTAACGAAGACAAGCTGCTATAACTTTAATTAGTAACGAGAAATCTTTTCTTTTGATGGAAAACAAGGAAAATTTGGATCCCCGCAATTCCCGGACAGAAGTTTCGGAAGGGGAAGAGCCCCGGGCCAGTGATAAAATGGCCGATCTCACTCAGTCAGAAAACACAGAAATCGCGGAATCTCCGGAAAAGTCTACCCGGGAGCCGGCTGCTGAAGAAAAGCCGCAAGCAGACCCTGAACCCGCTGCTGAGGAGGAACCGCAGGCAGCCGAAGAACCGGCTGCTGAAGAAAAGCCGCAAGCAGACCCTGAACCGGCCGCCGGGGAGGATTCACCGGAACCGCAGGCGAAATCTACTAAAACCCCTGGTGAAGAAAAGCCAGCAACCGGCGAAGCAGAGGAAGACAACGATACATTGGCTGCGAGGTATAACGCCATGGATCGTCACGCCCTGGTGGGCGTGATTGAGGAACTGGTGCATTCTGAAGATATCATTCATATACGTCGCCACATCGGGTATGTAAAAGCGGCTTATCGGAAACAGCTCCGTGAAGAGAATATGGCTGCCTACGAGCAGGAAATGGACACAGACGAAACGGAAGAGGGTGCGGCAGACAAGAAGGCCGATCCGCTGGCCGAACGTTTTGATGCAGCTTTTTCTGTCTATAAGGAAAAGAAAGCGGCTTACGATCAGGAACTGGAGAAGGAAATGCAGAAGAACCTCCAGGTCAAGGAAAAGATTCTTGATGAATTGCGTACTTTGATCGATTCGGAAGAGGAGTTGAAAAAAACCTATGACCAGTTTCATGCATTGCAGGACAGATGGCGAAGCGTGGGCCAGGTGCCCAGAAGTGCAAAAGGCACCCTGTGGAATAATTATCACTTTCTGGTTGAGAAGTTTTTTGACAAGGTCAATATCAATAAGGAGCTCAAGGATCTGGACCTGAAAAAGAACCTTGAGGCAAAAACCGGTCTCTGTGAAAAAGCGGAAGAATTGTTGCTGGAATCAAGCATTACCAAGTCATTTCAGCAGTTGCAGAAGTTGCATGAGGCCTGGAAGGAAACCGGACCGGTTCCAAAGGATAAAAAAGATGAGATTTGGGAGCGTTTCAAAGCAGCCACAGACAAGCTGAACAAAAGGCGACAGGAGCATTATGAGAAGCTCAAAGAAGAGCAGAACAAGAACTACGCAGCCAAAATGGTATTGTGTGAAAAAGCAGAGCAACTGACTGTCTGTTTACCTGAAACACCCCGTCAGTGGCAGGAGAAAACGGATGAGATCAACGAACTGTTCAAAGTGTGGAAAACCATCGGGTTTGCCCCGAAGAAGGTGAATAATGAAGTATGGAACCGTTTTCGTACGGCTCTTGACACCTTTTTTTCTGCCAAAAAGGAATTTTTCCGTAGGTTCAAGGACCAGCAAAAAGAAAATTACAATCAAAAGCTGAACCTTTGCCTTCAGGCAGAAGCATTAAAAGACAGTGAAGACTGGAAGGCCACTACTGAGGAGCTGATCCGGTTACAGAAGGAGTGGAAGAAAGTAGGGCCGGTGCCGGCGAAATTTTCCGATAAGATCTGGAAACGCTTCCGGAAAGCATGCGACAATTTTTTCAACAGGAAATCGGAGCATTTTGCCAATATCGGTGAGAAACAGGAAGAGAACCTGAAAATGAAACAGGAACTGATCGAAAAAGTGAGGAGTCATGCCTATTCCGATGATAACAGAGAAAACCTGGAAACACTGAAGGATTTTCAGCGTCAGTGGATGGCCATCGGACATGTTCCCATCAAGCAGAAAGATAAAATCCAGAACGAGTTCCGCACAGCCATTGATCATCAGTTCGATGTCTTGAATATCAGCAAAAAGGTGAAGAGCACACTGAACTTCCGGACCAAGATAGAAAACCTGAAGAACGCTCCCAACTCCGATAATATCATCTATAAAGAGCGTAACTACATTGCAGGTAAAATCAAAAGTCTTGAATCCGACATCCAGGTGCTGGAAAACAATATCGGGTTTTTTGCTTCTTCCAAAAAAGCCGACGTGCTTAAAGCTGAGTTTGAAGAGAAAATTGAAACAGCCCGCAACGAGATCAGCGTAATGAAAGAGAAGATGAAAATTTTGAGAAATGCCTGATTTTTTGTAACTTGATGGCTGGGAGTCGCTGTCATTCATTTAAAACTAAGCATATGGAGAAGTCTGTGAGGTTCTTTTTGCTGGTCACACTTCTGCTTGTTTCAACCATCGGTGTGCAGGCTTCCGGGCTCGGAATACGCGGAGGTTTTAACTTTTCATCCCTTCCGTCCTCACAGGAGGTGCAACTCGGAGCAGACGGCTGGGGAAACCGCACAATGGAAGCTTTGTCCGATTCGTATACCGGCTATCATTTCGGAGTGGTTGGATATGCTTCTTTTTTGGGCATATTTATTCAGCCAGAGTTTTTATTCACCCAAACCGGGCAGGAAATGGTCTTGCACGTACAAGACGATCTTCCTGACGGGGAGTCTGGCAGTTCCCAGTATTTTACCCAGGAATTCAACCACCTGAGTTTACCTGTAGTAGCCGGTCTCACAATCGGACCTTTGCGTGTGGGTATAGGCCCGGTGGCATCCTATATGATCGATGGTACCAGTGAATATCTCCCCGAGGGAGATGAGGACATTTATAATTTTGGTTACAATGATTGGACCATTGGTTATCAGGCCATGGCCGGACTGAAAGTGGGTAATTTTCTGCTGGATCTTAAATATGAGGGTAACTTGTCCAATTTTGGTGAAAACATGCAGGTAGGTGGAAGGGAATTTGATTTTGACACCCGCCCAAGGCAGTTTATTGTGAGCATCGGATTGCTGATCCTCTAAAAGCCGGTGACCTGACCGAACACCGTTTTTTACCTGAAAATAATTGCTTTTACGGGGGATATTCTCGCGATAATGTAGGATGGGATGATCAACATGGCCATGGAAATGGCAAAAGTCCCTGCGTTGAGCAGTAAAATATGACTCAATCGTACATTGACAGGTACTTCTGATACAAAATAAGATTCAGGCGACAGGGTAAGTAGTCCGAACTGTCCCTGGATCAGGCAAATCAGTATCCCGGCCACATTGCCCCACAAAAGTCCCCGGGCAATAAGCATTCCCGCATGGTAAAGGAAAATTCTGCGGACAAGCAAATTGGATGCACCGACCGCTTTCAGTATTCCGATGGCATTGGTTTTTTCCAGCACTGATATAAGTAAAGTCGTGATCATATTGATGCCGGCCACCAGAATCATCAGGGTAATAATCACATATACATTCATATCCAGCAGCGACAGCCAGTCAAATATCTGAGGATACAGATCCCTGATGGATTGCACATCCAGGCTATAGGGAACCAGGTCAAGTAACTGATCACTGATCCGCGGGATGCTTCCGAAATGGTCCACCAGAACCTCAAATCCCCCGATCTGATCTTCTTCCCAGTTATTCAGTTGCTGAATATGTCGGATATCTCCCAGGGTAAATACCTTATCCAGCTCTTCCAG
>PWHO01000310.1 GCA_003555385.1 Bacteroidales bacterium | reverse complement strand
GTGGCGCTTTTGCCCCTGTTGTCGGTAATCCATCCGAACAGCGGTGTAAGAAGGATGGTCCCGTACATGAGGTATGATGTCACATCCCCGGCCAGCACACGCGGCATGGAAAACTTATTCATCAACAGGTCAGGGGCGAACTTCAGGAATGGGAAAACGGCCGAGTAGAACGTCACACACAACAAAGTGATGTATATTACAGACCGGTTGGTCACCAAATCTTTAAGGTCTTTCCAGCGGAATTCATCTTCCGGGTCAGAGATGTCGATGTCTACCTGCCGGTCAATCTTGATATCCATCAGCATGTAAACCACAAAAGCCACCAGGCCGAGCCACAACAGCAATGCGCCAAACCAGATGGCGGTAGTCCATTCAGGGTATATCAGCCTTGGCGATAAGGTAAACGCCAGGGCAGCGCCAAGCCGTCCGATGGCCAGGTTGAGGCCCAGTGCCAGAGCCAGTTCCTTCCCCTTAAACCATTTCACGATCACTTTTGACAGGACCACAATGCTGGTTTCTGCCCCGAGACCAAAAACAAAAAATCCCAGCGACATCATTTTCAGGGCAGGTGAGTAGCTGGTCCAAAAAGAGTTCATGAAGTTGTATCCGAATCCTCCGCTGAGGAAGTAATCTGAAGCGCCGTAAGCAGTGATGGTACCCCCCACAGCCATCAGAAAAATAAAGGAAAACCCCGTGACCCTTATCCCGATGCGGTCCAGGATAATCCCTCCCAGCACAGCCATTGCCAAAAACACATTGGGGATGGAATACGCAGAAACAAAAAACCCATACTCCGAAGAGGAGAACCCCAGGTTCATCCGGATCAGGTCAGCCAGTGGTGCAAGGGCATCATAAAAATAATAATTGGTGGCCATGCCAAAACTGGCCAGAATCAGCACAATCCATCGGGCGGTACGTGACTCTTGCAGTGTTTTCTTGATCTTCGCTACCATGTTTAGCAGTTTTAGGGATAAATACTATAAATCATTGCTTTATTTTGCGCTAAATCTATGTCTGTTTTCCCAGGTTCTCTTTCAGGGAAAGAAGGAATTCCCGCACCTGGTCAAGGGTTCTGATAATCTCCACATCCTGTTGTACTTCTTCCGGGTTGCGCTTTACTTTTTCTTTGGCCCCTTTGAGGGTATACCCCCTTTCCTTTACCAAATGATAGATGATGTGGAAATTTTCTACATCCTTCCGGGTAAAAAGCCGGTTGCCTTTTTTGTTTTTTTTTGGCCGGATCACATCAAACTCCTTTTCCCAGAACCGGATCAGGGAAGTGTTGACGTTGAACATCTTCGCCACTTCCCCGATGGAGTAGTACAGTTTGACTGTTTCCGGAGCTTTTTTTGCCATTGAATAATAATTTGATCCGGTAAAAATAAGAAAATACTGTGATTGTAAGCCGGGCGGGACTGATTAAATTCAGCTCGATGCTTCCGGCATGGCAGGCCTGCTTTCCCGGATAATAACGGGCGGAACAGGGCAACGATTGGTTAAACAGAGTAATGACTGGTTAACCAGGGCAGTGACTGGTTTAACAAGATCAACAACGTTTTGACTAGGACAATGACTGGTTGACCCGGGAAGCCCTTTCAATGATGATTTCAAATTCTTCCGGGCTGAGGTCATTGTGGAAATAGTAAACGGGATTCACGGCCCTGTCGTTGTAAATAACCTCATAATGCAGGTGGGGAGCGGTTGAGGTTCCGGTGTTTCCGACCAGGCCGATCACTTCTCCGCGGCTGACTTCCTGGCCTCTTCGTACCTTGAGCTCACTCATGTGGGCGTACCTGGTGGTATATCCATAGCCATGGTCAACCTCCACCATGATACCATAACCCTGCCTGTTTCTTTCGGCACGGGTAATCACCCCGTCTCCTGTAGAGTATATGGGGGTTCCGATATCTGCGGTGAAATCCACGCCTTCGTGCATCCGCATGGTTTTGTAAATGGGGTGCATCCGCATCCCAAAACCGGACATCAGTCTTTCCGTCCCTTTTGCAAGAGGAACAATGGCAGGGATAGAAGCGAGCATGTCGGCTTTGTTCAGGGCCATATCAAACACCTCATCGTAGGATTTGGACTGGACATAGAGCTGGCTTGCCAGCTGGTCAATCCGTTGCATGGTCTCGGAGATCAGTTCACTGTTGCGATAACCGGAAAGGTGGGAATACCGGTCAACGCCACCGAAAGCTGCATCCCTTACGGAACTGGGGATGGGCTCAGCTTCAAAGATCACACGGTAGATATTGTCATCCCGTTCCTGGATGTCCTCCACCACAGCGGTCAATCCTTCAAGACGGTCGTGAATGATCTTGTATTGGGTTTCATATTGCTGTATTTCTCTGCGCAGCATACGTTCCTTGGGCGAATCAAAAAACGTAAAACCGATCAAAAGGACAATGACTGAGAAGATTATTCCTGCCAACGCATACCTGAGAAAAACTTTTAATCTATCCCGGAATGTTCTGTTGACCCTTTCTACCGTCAGGGATTTGGTGTTGAAACGATACTGAATTTTGCTCATATCGGGTAATGGTTCCTCAAAATTTCAATGGATTATAGAATTAATCCGGCGAGTGGTCACCAGGACCTGAATTGAAATTATTTTTCCACGGTACAAAACTAAAAAAAAACAAGTAATTTTGTCGCTTCCTGACAATTAATTGTAAAGAAATATTATTTTTTTTCATGAACGCTAACCAAATTCGCGCAACTTTCCTCCGGTTTTTTGAAGAAAAAGGGCATGCCGTATACCCTTCTGCCCCGATGGTGGTGAAGAACGACCCCACATTGATGTTCACCAATGCGGGAATGAACCAGTTCAAGGATATTTTTCTTGACAACACCTCACCCGGGCATAACAGGGTGGTGAACTCCCAGAAATGTCTCCGGGTATCGGG
>PWHO01000157.1 GCA_003555385.1 Bacteroidales bacterium | reverse complement strand
CTCACGGATTTTCAGAAACCCATTTCCTGTCATTTATTCCCGATTCGTATACAAGCCTACCCCGATTATGAAGCCCTGAACTATTTTCGGTGGCCATTATGCGACTGTGCCCGGGTGAACGGGAAAAAAGAACAGGTCAGGGTATTCCGGTTTCTGAAAGATGCGCTCATCCGGAAATACGGTGCGCAGTGGTATGAGGAACTGGAGGCGTATGTCAGTGAAGCGTGCTAAAATGGTTGTTGGTTGTTGGTTGTTGGTTCTCATGGGCAGAGTGAGGGGGAAGCTGCCAATAGCCTGGTAAACGGCCCAAGCGGTTGTTATTTCGAGGCACCGCCCAACCG
Source organism: Bacteroidales bacterium (assembly GCA_003555385.1). Classification (GTDB taxonomy): domain Bacteria; phylum Bacteroidota; class Bacteroidia; order Bacteroidales; family UBA7960; genus PUPG01. The sequence continues at coordinate 2,581 of PWHO01000157.1, read as the reverse complement.
GGCCACGGCTTTGCTGATTCTCCTGACGGTTTCTTCTTTGCCGAGCACAACCATTATTTCCTTTAAGTCCGGGCCTCGCCCGGCTCCTACCAGTGCCAGGCGTAACCCGGGCATTAATTTGCCGGCACCGATATCCTGTTCCTCCATAAAGCTTTCGAGCCCGGCTTCAATATGCTCTCTGCTGAAGTTTTCGATCTCCACGAGTTTTTCAGATAACTGAAGCATGAGCCCGGAGGTTTCTTCCTTCCATTTCTTTTTTGCAAACTTCTCATCATATTGCTCCGGTGCGCTGAAAAAGAAATCGGCCTGATCCCATATCTCGTGCAAAAAATTGATCCTGTCTCTCACGAGCGCAACTACTGTTTTGGCCGTTTTCATGTCTGCCTCAATGCCTTTTTTCTGCAAATCCACCAGGAATAATTCACTGATCTCTTCCAGTGGTTTTTCCTGGATGTACCTGTGTTTGAACCAGGAGGCCTTTTCAGGGTCAAACCGTGCACCGGATTTTCCCACCCTGTCCAGTGAAAATGCATGAATGAGTTCATCCATTGAAAACAGTTCCTGTTCGGTACCGGGGTTCCATCCCAGTAAGGCCAGAATATTGACAAAGGCCTCGGGGAAGTATCCCGTTTCCCTGTATCCTTTGGCTGTGTCACCCGTTTCGGGATCCTTCCATTCAAGCGGGAATACCGGGAACCCCAGCCTGTCACCGTCTCTCTTGCTAAGTTTGCCGTGTCCGTCGGGTTTCAGTAATAAAGGCAGGTGGGCGAATTGGGGCATGCTGTCTTCCCAGCCTAAAAACCTATATAACAACACATGCAGGGGAGCTGAGGGGAGCCATTCTTCACCCCTGATTACATGTGTTACATGCATCAGGTGGTCGTCAACTACGTTTGCAAGGTGGTAGGTAGGCATCCCATCGCTTTTAAACAGTACTTTGTCATCCAGCAGTCCGCTATCCACACTTACCTTTCCGCGGATCAGGTCATTGATTACCACCTCTTCCGATTCGGGGATTTTTACCCGGACTACGTATGGTTCTCCCGCGGCCAGTCTTTCCTCCACCTCTTTTTCAGAAAGCGTCAGGGAATTCTTCATCTCAAGGCGCGTGTTGCTGTCATACTGCGGATTACCCGATTTGTCGGAGCTCAGCTTTTCCCGCATGGCCTCCAGTTCTTCCGGGGTGTCGAAGGCATAATAAGCGTGTCCGCTGTTTACCAGGTGTAAGATATAATCTTTGTAAAGCACTTTCCGGTCTGACTGACGGTAAGGTCCGTAAGCTCCCGGGTTATCAGGTCCTTCGTCCCATTGGATTCCGCACCATTTCAGTGATTCCATGATATATTCCTCAGCTCCTGGTACAAAACGGTTCTGATCCGTATCTTCAATACGCAGCAGGAATTTTCCCTGGTGCTTTCTTGCAAAAAGGTAGTTATAAAGGGCCGTCCTGACTCCTCCCATATGCAGGGGGCCGGTCGGACTGGGTGCAAATCTTACACGTACGCTCATGACTTCTACTGGTTTTGTATGGATGATGTGAATTTTTGCTGACTGTGGGTTGTGCGGATGGTTCCCGGCTCAAGAGATTCAAGGTAGTTTTCCCAGTCTTCAAGGGTATTGTTCCTGATGACCCTGGGAAACTTATTCTGTGCGCCTTCTTTCCCCTTGATTCTCATCCAGCTGTAAAATACTTCTGAAGGCATCACATTGACAATGACGTCTTTAATGGCTGCGACACGTTCCACCCGGTAATCATCGTTGAGGATTTTCAGGTTGTTGTCGATCTGTTCGCGCAATACCTGGGGGTCAACCTCACTGTTGGTACCAATGAACCACTTGTGGGCAAACATGCTACCATGTTTAACACCAGCTACAGTAAATTCCCTGATTGCAATATTGAGCTGATCCTCAGCCTTTTTGACGGCCTGATTCATGTTTTCCACTGACATGTGTTCGCCACAGAGGTTCAAAAAATGCCTGGTGCGGCCAGTAATCACAATTTCGCTGTTTTCCACGCTGGTGAATTTGATGATATCACCGATCATATAACGCCATGCGCCGGCGCATGTGCTGAGTACGAGTGCATAGTTCTGATTCTCCTCTACCTGGGCAAGCGATAGTGTGCGCGGGTTGTCTCTAAGCTCTCCCTGAGAATCAAAGTTTTCCTCCGTAAACGGAATGAACTCAAAAAAGAGCCCGTTATCCAATGATAACTGCATGCTGTTTGTGCTCGGACGACCCTGGAATGCGATGAAGCCTTCGGAGGCCAGGTAGGTTTCTATGTAAGTCAGTGGTTTGCCCAGCAATTGCTCAAAACCTTTTACATAGGGGCCGAAGGAAACCCCGCCATGCACAAAAATGGAAAGATTGGGCCAGATTTCGTGAATATGCTTTAACTGGTAGTGGTCGATGATTTTTTCCAGCAGTATTTGCCACCAGGCGGGAACACCAACAATAACACCGATGTCCCAGTCTTTTGCCTTTGCCACGATCTCATCCAGTTTGGTCGGCCAGTCGCGTTCCTTGGAGATTCGTCTGCCAGGTTTATAGAAATGCTGGAACCAGAAGGGAATATTCTTGG
>PWHO01000248.1 GCA_003555385.1 Bacteroidales bacterium | reverse complement strand
ATTATCCGGATGATCAGGTAGAGAAACTGGAAGCCACCCGAAACCCTGAAAAACCTGAAGAAGGCCACCGGATAGTTCCTTTCAGCAAAAATTTGTATGTTGAAAGGAAAGACTTCATGGAGGATCCGCCGAAAAAGTTCTTCCGGCTGTCTCCGGGAAAAGAAGTCAGGCTCAAATACGCTTACATCATTCGCTGCGAAAGTGTGGAGAAAGACGAAGCCGGTAACATTACCGCCATTCACTGCACCTATGATCCGGAAACAAAAAGCGGCATGGGCAGCACAAAGAAAGTAAAAGGAACGTTGCACTGGGTAAGCGCTGATCATTGCCTGAATGCGGAATTGCGACTGTATGACAGGCTTTTTGAGGCGGCAGATCCTGATGATGTACCGGAAGGCGGCGATTTCAAAGATTCGCTGAACCCCGGATCACTGAAGGTGACCAACGGATTGATCGAACCTTCGGTAAAGGATGGAGTGGCAGGACAGCGTTATCAATTCGAAAGAACTGGTTATTTTTGCATAGACCCCGACAGCAGTCCGGAAAAACTGGTGTTTAACCGGACAGTGACCCTGAGAGATTCATGGGCGAAAATGCAGGGGAAATAACACATATTGTCCCGTGGTGTAATTGGCAACACGTCTGATTCTGGATCAGAAGAGTCCAGGTTCGAGCCCTGGCGGGACAACAACAGAACCCAGGCAAATAGCATTGGGCCGGGTTCGACCAATGCATGCCGGACCCGCTGCATGACTGGCTCAACACATTAAGTAAAGGGACACGTGAAACACCTTTTACCCCATCACCTCAAAATCCCGGGATACTTCCTGATCCTGGCCGGAGTTGCCCTTTCAACCTACTGGTTCCATTTTGATTTCCGGATCATGAGCCCTGTATTTGCCATTGTAAGCATGTACTTCGGAATTGACTGGTTCACTACTTTCAGAACAAATATAGCCGATGAGATTATTATCCTGAGCCTGCTCACCGGCTTTGTTCTGGTTGTTTTTTCAAAAGAGAAAAACGAAGATCCGGGGCTCCATAAAATCAGGAAGACTACCATGTTCAGGGCAGTCTTCCTAAATGCGCTGATAATGGGTTTTGTCGTGATCTTTTTCTATGGTCAGGCCTTCACAGGCATGTTGTTAATAAATATCTTTCTGGTCTTTATCATTTATCTTGTGTTGTTTTACCAGGCCGTGAAAAAGCACAGGGCAGACACACAAGAAGTGCAGGATTAATCCGGAAAAGCTTTATTGGATTGAAGGAAATACCCAGTATTCCTCCCCATCCTTGGCATCCGTAAACTTGATAGCCACCAGGCCAAACCTGTGATTGGCGTAATAAGTGGTTTTCTCCAGATCTCCCTCACGGGTGGGCTCCTCCACTTCTATTACCTTGATCAACATGCCCCTCCATGAAAAATCATTATCCTCCGACCGGCTAATTACTTCTCTGCGCCGGGAAGTTCCTCCCATGGAGTACGTATCACCAACTTTTGCATCGTAGTGAACAATTACGCCAGAATAAGCAGGTCCGGAAACGATCTCCAGCCCCTCCGAGGTAACCCTTGCTTGAAATTCATCAACCACCACATTTTCACCATCAATTTCAACCCCGGGACGGTTTGAAATGGCATTCCGGACGCGCTGATCTCCTATTCTTCCTTCTATCCGATAGGTAGAGATTCCTTCGTCAACTGCCACAACTTCAGCCGTACCTAATACATTCCACATCCCGACTACCATTGTGGAGATTCTGGTGCCAATCTGGCCTTGTTCTGCAACTTCTCCTCTAATTACGGGATCATCTTCGTCTTTACTGCAGGAAAACAACAAAGGAGTAACCAGAACCACAATTAAGATTTTTACAAGTAAGCTTTTCATAATAAATATTTTACAAGGTAAATAACTTAACACATAAACGACAATCACTTGTTAATACCGACCAAAAAACTTATTTATTCAGCCAAAAATAAGATAATTTATTAAAAGAAAGGAAAATGTCAGAAAAAAAATAATCCAATCACCCCCTCCCTTCGTCCCAAATAAATACCGTGACTCAGCGAAGATGTATTTCGGCCTATCATACATAATACCGGCCGGGGCATATAATAGCTTCTACATAATACGCTTTCCCAGGCTGTAAACCCGTATTCATAAAGGGTTGCAGGCAAAAAAATTAAAATTTTTTCCTATATTTGCGTGGTCACGGGAGTAATTCAAAAAGATTCTCTTTGTGGACTTTTTCGCGGAAGATCCCCCTCCGGGACATGTCACCACAAGATATGTCCCGGGATAATTTTTAACCAACTAATACCTTCATCCATGGGACTTCCTTTTCAGGTATTCATTCTTGGTCTGCTGACCGTTTTTGTTGTGCTCCTGGTGGTGGTTTTCACCGGCCGAGTCATCATTTGGTTTGTGAACCGCTATTTTGAACCTGCACCGGTACGAACCCCGGTTAAAGGAGCAGGTCCGGCAACCCTTAAAAAAGGGCGGATTGCGGCCATTTCTGCTGCAGTTCATGTTGCAACCAAAGGGAGAGGCAGGGTAGCAAAAATCGAAAAGCTTTGATCCCGTAACCGTTCAGACACTCATAATATTCACCCTAAACGATATATCATGCGGAAAATAAAATTCTCTTTAGTTTATCGGGATATGTGGCAATCTTCGGGCAAGTATGTGCCCCGTGTGGATCAGCTTAAAGCGATTGCCCCCCACATTATTGAAATGGGTTGTTTCGACCGCATAGAAACCAATGGCGGCGGATTTGAACAGATCAACCTGCTGTTCGGGGAGAACCCCAATAAGGCCCTTCGGGAGTGGACCAGGCCATTCAATGACGCAGGCGTGGAAACACATATGCTGGACCGTTCCCTGAATGCACTTCGCATGCGCCCTGTGCCGGCCGACGTACGCAAACTGATGT
>PWHO01000265.1 GCA_003555385.1 Bacteroidales bacterium | reverse complement strand
GGATTGCTGATCCTCTAAAAGCCGGTGACCTGACCGAACACCGTTTTTTACCTGAAAATAATTGCTTTTACGGGGGATATTCTCGCGATAATGTAGGATGGGATGATCACCATGGCCATGGAAATGGCAAAAGTTCCGGCGTTGAGCAGTAAGATATGACTCAATCGCATATTGACAGGTACTTCTGATACAAAATAAGATTCAGGCGACAGGGCAAGTAGTCCGAACTGTCCCTGGATCAGGCAAATCAGTATCCCGGCCACATTGCCCCACAAAAGTCCCCGGGCAATAAGCATTCCCGCATGGTAAAGGAAAATTCTGCGTACAAGCAAATTGGAAGCACCGACCGCTTTCAGGATCCCGATTGCATTGGTTTTTTCCAGCACTGATATAAGTAAAGTCGTGATCATATTGATGCCGGCCACCAGGATCATCAGGGTGATGATCACGTAAACATTCATATCCAGCAGCGATAGCCAGTCAAATATCTGCGGATAAAGATCCCGGATGGATTGCACATCCAGGCTGTAGGGAGCCAGGTCAAGCAATTGGTCACTGATCCGTGGAATGCTTCCGAAATGGTCCACCAGGACCTCAAAGCCCCCGATCTGATCTTCTTCCCAGTTATTCAGTTGCTGAATATGCCGGATATCTCCCAGGGTAAATACCTTATCCAGCTCTTCCAGTCCCGTGTCATAGATTCCGGTAATGGTTAACCTTCTGATTCGGGGCGGATCCTGGATGAAATACAGGAAAAGGTCTTCGTTTACCTCCAGACGCATATTCCGGGCGATGTGCGCAGAAATGATTACTTCATCGGTGCGGATCGTGTCGTGAATCTCCGGTACACGCCCCTCCACCATTCTTTCCCTGAAAAAATCCCACTCAAAATCCGGGCCTGTTCCCTTGAAGATCACCCCGTGAATGTCATCGTCCGTTTTGATGATCCCCGGCTTGGTGGCAAATACCTGTATATGTCTCACCCCGTCAAGGTTGCTGGCATCAGATAAAAAATCCTGCTGCGAATTGACGGGCTGAGGCTCATAGGATATGTTGAAGTCGTAATTGGTGATCTGTATGTGGGCGCCGAATCCGATCACCTTATCGCGGATCTCTTCCTGGAACCCGGTTACCACGGCCATGGAGATGATCATCACCGCCAGACCCAGGGAAATGCTCAAAATGGCAATTTTCCTGATCAGTGAGGTGAAGCCCTTTCCGTTTCCGGATCCGCCAATTCTGCCGGCTATGAAGAGAGGAAAGTTCAAAAGCTCTTAATTTTTAACAAAAGTACTATTTTTGACGGACTTTGAAACTGAGTTCTTCCCCCTCTTTATCAACCAGGACAGTCGATTCGGCAGGAATGCGACCTTCCAGCATTTCAACAGATAATTTGTTCAGTATACTTCGTTGTATCACACGTTTCAGCGGGCTTCCTGTGATTTTATGGTTAACTGGTCAAAATTCATATGTTTAATATTATTTATTTTCTGAAAATTTATTTTTCACTCAGGTATAATCAAAAGCCACACCAATCCCTGATAAGCCCTTTTTTCAGACAAAATGACATTTTGCCCGGATCATCAACTGTCAGTGTTTCAGTAAGGCCGGACTCTCCGTTAAATATTTTTGGTATATCTGAACGGAGTTTTGTATTATTGCGGCTCCTAATGCTAATCAATACTAATTCGTAACATTTGTTTGGATGAAAAAAATTGCACTTCACTGGCAGATTTTAGCCGCACTGATTCTGAGTGTACTGTTCGGATACTTTTTTACTGAACAGGTTGAATATGTTACCTGGATGGGAGACCTGTTTTTGCGGGCCCTTCAGATGATCATTGCCCCCCTGATCTTCGCATCCATTGTATCCGGGGTTCTCGGTCTGGGAAGTGCCCAGAACCTGGGCCGAATGAGTGCCAAAACTTTTGGGTACTATCTGGCCACCAGTTTGATTGCTGCGGTGATCGGGCTTACTGTGGTAAACATATTCAAGCCTGGCGTGGGGGCAGATCTGGGTCTTACTGCTGACGCGGTGGAAATGGAAGCAGGTGCTTCCACGTTCGGGGATACCCTTATGAATATTATCCCCACCAATATTTTCCAGGCCCTGGCAGAGACCGACATGTTATCAATAATTTTCTTTGCCATCCTCTTTGGTTTTTTTGCCACAAAAATTGCCTCACGCTACAAGGAGCCGCTGGAAAAGGGTTTTAACGGAATATTCGAGGTGATGATGCGCATCACCATGTTTATCATCCGCTTTGCCCCGTTGGGTATTTTTGGTATTGTATCCGGTATTGTGGCAGAACAGGCCCACGATTTGGTCAATATATTCAGCCGGATGGGGGTCTATATGCTGGCCGTTATCCTCGCATTGCTTTTCCATTCATTCGTTATTTTACCCTTGTTGCTTAAATATCTCGGACGCGTCAATCCCCGGCTGCACATCAAGGCCATGTCTGTACCTTTGCTGACAGCTTTTACCACATCAAGCAGCAGTGCCACACTTCCCCTGGCCATGGAAGCCGTTGAGCAAAAAAGCGGTGTGTCAAAGAAGGTCACCAGTTTTGTGTTGCCGCTTGGTGCCACTGTGAATATGAACGGGACGGCCCTTTACGAGTGTGTATCCGTTCTGTTTATTGCACAGGCTTATGGCATTGACCTCAGCCTTATTCAGCAGGTTATTGTGGTCATGACGGCCTTGTTGGCGTCTATCGGTGCTGCAGGAATTCCAATGGCTGGCCTGGTGGTTATTACGATTATATTGTCGGTACTTGGCCTTCCGCTGGAAGGCGTGGGATTGATCCTTGCTGTGGAGCGTATTCTGGATATGTTCAGAACAGCCGTGAACGTTTGGAGTGATACATGCGGAGCTGTAATTATTGCCAAGTCAGAGGGGGAAGAGCTCAAAGTCTGAGCCTGAACTCCTGAACCCGGGTTGCGGCGGTTGCGCCCGGGATCTGTGAGTTAAATAAAACGGAATTACCGGTTCAAATCCAGTAAGCCCTCAGGGGGATGCAGGAAAACCTTGCGTCCCCCGTGGTCTATATGGCGGATAAATTCGTCCGCCACAGGGATAAGAATCTCTTCCTCTCCGTTTTTTCTGATGGAAAAAAGGGGATTTCCCGGGTAGTCAAGAAACTCTTTTATTACACCCAGAAGATGGTCTTCATCATCATAGGCTTCATACCCGACCAGGTCGTGAAAATAGAATGCCTCGTCCGGTAACTCAGGAAGCCGGGATAGCGGAAGGTATATGTCGCGTTTACAAAGATGGCGGGCTTTCCCGATACTGTCAATGTCCTCAAAACGGATTACTACCTCTCCTTTGGGAGCGCGCACAGAAATATGTTCCACAAAAAAAGGAACCAGTTTCCCATCCATCATGATGAAAACCGATTCCAGCTTACGATAGGACGAGGGGTCATCCACATCCAGAAATGTGATCAATGACCCCTCGTAACCAACTGTTTTAGAAATATAACCCAGATAATAACAATTACTTGTTTTCATCTTTTTTGGCCTCGTCTTCTTTTTTCTCTTCGGCCTTGGGTGTTTCTGCTTCTTCTGCCTTTTCAGGAGCTTCTTCGGCTTTCTTCGGAGCTTCCTCAGTCTTTTCAGGAGCCTCTTCGGCCTTCTTAGGAGTTTCTTCCGCTTTTTCGGGAGTTTCTTCGGCTTTCGCCGGTGTTTCCTCTGCAGTTTCTTCTGCAGCGGCTTTTTCACCGGTTTCTTCTTTGGCCTCCTCTTCAGCTTTCAGGTTCTCTTTGGCCAGTTTTTTTGCCAGTTCTTCAGCCCGCTCATCGCTGATCTTTTTCTCTTCCTCTTTCCGTTTTTTGGCCTTCTCCTTCTTGGTAAGTTCGGTTTCTTTACGAACCTGCTCCCGTTTCTCTTCTTTCTCTTCTACCCAGGTCTTGAATTTTTCCTCTGCCTGCTCTTCTGTCAGGGCTCCCTTGGTAACGCCTTTAAGCAAATGATGTTTCAGCATCACACCTTTGACCGACAAAATACTGCGTGCAGTGTCTGAAGGTTGCGCACCCACCTGTACCCAGTGCAGTGCACGGTCGAAATCAATATCAATAGTAGCCGGGTGGGTCATGGGATTGTAACTGCCAAGTCTCTCAATGAATTTTCCGTCTCGGGGTGCACGACCATCCGCAACTACCAGGTGATAAAAAGGTTGCCCCTTTTTACCTTTTCTCTGTAGTCTTATTTTTGCTGGCATTGATAAAAAGTTTAATGATAATTAAATGTAAATTTTAACAAGGCTGCAAATATCCGGATTTTTTTTGAATTAAAAAAATTATTACAGCCCGAATATGCCTTTCAGGTTCGTGCATTTTCGCTAATTTTATCCTTCAAAATACCCCGTTATGGAAATTCCTGAATTTGCTCATTTACACGTACATACACAATACTCCATTCTGGATGGGGCTGCCCAGATCGAACCTCTGGTCAAAAAATCTGCCGAAGACGGAATGAAGGCGTTAGCCATCACTGACCATGGAAATATGTACGGCGTACTTGAGTTCACCGAGGTTGCACGTACATACGGGATCAAACCCATCATTGGCTGTGAAGTTTATGTGGCGGAAGGAGGCCGGAAGGAAAAGCGGGGAAAAGAAGACCGGAGTGGCTACCATATGATCTTGCTGGCCAAAAATTATCAGGGGTATAAAAACCTCTCCAGGCTATGTTCCCTGGGTTACCTGGAGGGCTTTTATTATACTCCGAGGATTGACAAAGAGTTGCTTTTTGCCCATCACGAAGGGCTGATCGCATCCTCTGCCTGCCTGGGCGGGGAACTGCCCCAGCTTATCATGGCAAAGGGGGAGGAGGCGGCTGAAGCTGCCCTGAAAGAATACCTGGATGTATTCGGAGAGGATTTTTACCTGGAGCTGCAGCGTCACGGGCTGGAAGAGCAGGAACCCGTAAACCAGGCATTGATCAGGCTGTCCGAAAAATATGGTGTCCGGTTGATCGCTACCAACGATTGTCATTATATTGACGCGGAGGATGCCCGGGCCCACGATATACTGATCTGCCTGCAAACCGGCCGTGACCTGGATGATGAAACCCGAATGAAGTATTCGGGGCAGGAATACCTGAAGACACGGAAAGAAATGGCGGAATTGTTTTCCGATGTACCTGCCGCTTTGTCCGGAACTGTCGAGATAACAGACAAGGTGGAGGATTATGAGATCACCACGAAAAAGGTGCTTTTGCCTGGTTTTCCGCTGGCTGAAGGATTTAAAACCGAAGACGATTACCTGCGGCATCTGACCTATGAAGGGGCGAAAGCCCTGTATCCGGAGATTACTGAGGAGATCCGTCAGCGATTGGATTTTGAGTTGAAGGTGATCCGTGAAATGGGTTTTGCCGGCTATTTTCTGATTGTACAGGACTTTATAAATGAGGCCAGGGAAATGGAAGTGGCTGTCGGACCGGGCAGAGGAAGTGCTGCAGGCTCAGCTGTGGCCTTTTGTACAGGAATTACGGCCATTGACCCCATCAAGTATAACCTGCTGTTTGAGCGGTTTCTGAATCCGGAACGGGTTTCCATGCCGGATATTGATATCGATTTTGACGATGACGGCCGTGAAAAGGTGATGGATTATGTGATCCGGAAGTACGGCCGTGAAAAAGTAGCCCAGATTGTGACATTTGGTACAATGGCCGCCCGTTCCTCCATTCGTGATGTGGCCAGGGTACTGAAGTTGCCCCTCCCTGAGGCAGACCGGCTGGCCAAGCTGGTTCCTGACAGACCCGGAACCCACCTGTCGGATGCCTATAAAGAAGTTCCCGAACTGAAACAGGCGCTGAAAGAAGCTTCGCAGGAGGTGAGAGAAACATTGGAGTTTGCCAAAAGCCTTGAGGGGTCGAACCGGCAAACTGGTGTGCATGCATGCGGCGTTATTATTGGTCCGGAAAATCTTGTTGATTGCCTGCCATTAAGCACCCAAAAAGACACTGATTTGCCAGTTACGCAATACGAAGGCAAACATGTGGAGTCGGTAGGGATGCTCAAAATGGACTTTCTGGGGTTAAAAACCCTTTCCATCATAAAAGAAGCGATTAAGAATATCGAAAACCGTTACGGCAGCAAAATCGATATTGAAAAAGTTCCGTTGGACGATGAGCAGACTTATGCCTTGTATCAACGGGGGGATACAATTGGTACATTTCAGTTTGAGTCGCAGGGGATGCGTGAATACCTCAAAGAACTTAAGCCCTCCAATATTGAAGATCTGATTGCCATGAATGCCCTTTACAGGCCAGGTCCCATGGATTTTATCCCCTTGTATATCCGGCGGAAGCACGGCCTGGAAAAGGTGGAGTACCCGCATCCGTGGCTGGAGGAGATCCTGCAGCCCACTTTTGGGATCATGGTTTACCAGGAGCAGATCATGCAGGCAGCCCGGATCATGGCCGGTTATTCCCTGGCCAATGCGGATATTCTCAGGCGCGCCATGGGGAAGAAGAAGAAAGAGGAGATGGACCGGCAGAAGACTTTCTTTATTGAGGGTGCCCGGAAAAAGGAGATCGAAAAGGCTACGGCGGAGAAGATTTTTGACGTGATGGCCCGATTTGCAGAATATGGATTCAACCGCTCACATTCGGCCGCCTATTCTGTTGTCGCTTACCGGACAGCCTATCTGAAAGCCAACTATACGGCGGAATATATGGCCGCTGTGCTGACCCACAATTTCAGCGACATCAAGAAGATCACCTTCATGATGGAGGAGTGTCAGCGTCAGAAGATACCGGTGCTTGGGCCTGATGTCAACGAAAGTACCTTTAATTTTGTGGTGAATGACCAGGGAGAAATCCGTTTTGGTCTTGGAGCAATCAAAGGGGTAGGAGAGGGTGCAGTGGAAAATATTGTTGCCGAAAGAATCACGAACGGCCCCTATAAAAACATATTTGATTTTGCAAAAAGAGTCAACCTCCGGACCGTAAACAAAAGGGTGTTTGAGTCGCTGGCAAGGGCCGGTGCCTTTGATTGTTTCAATGAATGTCACCGCGCACAGTTTTTCCATTCCGATGACAACGGTGCCAGTATATTCCTGGATAAGGTGATCAGGCATACGCAGCAGGTATTGCTCCGGGAGAATACATCTCAAATGAATCTTTTTGACGAAAGTTCAGAAAATGTGCTTCCCGATCCTGAACTCCCGGTATGTGAACCCTGGGGGAAAATGGAGATGCTGCAACAGGAGAAAGAGGTCACCGGAATGTACATCTCCGGTCACCCCCTGGATAATTTTAAGATTCATATTCAGAGTTATTGCAACACTACCGTGGGAGACCTGAAGAATAATCAGCAGGCAGTGAACAGGGAACTTTGTTTTGCAGGGATTATTACCGCTGCCGCCCACAAATATACCAAAAACGGAAAACCCTATGGTGTGATCCAGATCGAGGATTATTCAGACTCACATCAGCTCTTTGTATTTGCCGAAGATTACCTGAAAGTGAAACACTTTTTGGTGGTTCAGAATGCCGTAATGGTGAAAGCCAGGTTACAGCAAAACAGGAGGAATCCTGCACACTCGGATATCAGGGTAAAGAGCATGAAGTTATTGAGCGAAGTAGCAGAAAATGACAATTCAGACCTGATCCTGAATCTTCCGGTGAGTGACATTAATGCCTTGCTGGTGGAAAAAATGAAAACAATTGCTGCTCAGCACAAAGGGAGATCCAGGCTGAAAATCAGCCTGCAGGACCCCGTGGAGAATTGCACGGTGGAAATGATCTCCCGGACGGTTAAAGTCGACCCTATCGGCTTTTTACAGGAGTTATTAAAACATTATGATGTGAAATACCGTTTAAACTAATTCCTGCGGGATAGTAAACACTGTGATATATAAGTAATATATTTGTACTCGTAAGACCAAACTAAAACATAGAATTATGGCACTCGAAATTACCGATTCCAACTTTGAAGAAACTGTATTAAAGGCAGATAAGCCTGTATTGCTTGATTTTTGGGCCGAATGGTGCGGACCATGCCGCATGGTGGGACCTATTGTGGCAGAGATTGCTGAAGAATATAAAGACAAGGCTGTTGTCGGGAAGGTTGACGTAGACAGCAACCCCGAAGTGGCCATGAAGTACGGAATCCGGAATATTCCCACAATTTTGTTTTTCAAAGGGGGAGAAGTCGTTGACAAGCAGGTAGGTGCTGTCCCAAAGAACGTACTGGTTGATAAGATTGAAAGCCTCCTGTAATAAATTAAATTTCTTGTTTTTTGATTAAGAAGATTGATCCTGACCTTCCGGGACGATTTGGAAATCTGGAGTTGCTCGCCCGCCAGGTGGTGGAAGGGTTCATTACGGGTATGCACAAAAGCCCTTTTCACGGGTTTTCTGTCGAATTTGCCGAACACCGGATATACAATCCCGGCGAAAGCACCAGGCATATCGACTGGAAATTATATGCCCGGACCGAAAAATTATTTGTTAAGCGTTTCGAAGAAGAAACAAACCTCCGTTGCCAGATCGTGGTGGACAACTCTTCCTCCATGCATTTTCATGGCAGGGATCGTGACGGCAAAGATCAATCCAAGATTGCTTTTTCCGTGGAATGTGCGGCTGCCCTTACCTACCTTTTAAGAAAACAGCGTGATGCAGTAGGCCTCAGTGTCATATCCGATCAAATGGAACTGCACACTGCCGCCCGTTCAAACAGTGTGCACCACAGAATGTTGTTTACGCAATTGGAGAAGTTGTATCATCCTGATAAAGAGGAGAAGAGAAAAACTACCGACACCGCTGAGTTGCTTCATCTGCTGGCTGAAAAGGTCCATAAACGCTCGCTGGTGATCATTTTTTCGGACATGCTCGATAATGAGGGGAGTCCCGGATCCCTTTTCTCAGCTTTGCAGCACCTGAAACACAATAAACACGAAGTAATCCTTTTTCATGTGCACGAACAGCAGAAGGAACTGGAATTTGACTACGGCAATCGCCCTTATCGTTTTGTGGATATGGAAACCGGCCGGATGATACGCCTGAACCCGGCAGACCTGAAAGAAAAATACGTCAGGCAGATGAAGAAATATTACGAGGAATTGCGCCTCAAATGTATGCAGTACAAAATAGATTTTGTACCTGCAGGCATCAACCAGGGGCATGAGAATGTGCTGCTTCCCTTTTTGCTGAAAAGGTCTAAACTTTATTGATTGCTATAGGACATCTACAATCTTGCCGGTAGCATATTCCCCTTTATCCAGCTTGTCTTTGACTTTAGAAAATGCATCCAGGGTATACTCCACGTCTTCCAGGGTGTGAACTGCCGTGGGGATCAGCCGGAGTATGATTGTTCCTTTTGGCACAACCGGATAAGCAACCACAGAGCAGAACAGGTTGAAATTCTCCCTCAGGTCATGTGCCAGGTTGGCCCCTTCCGGTGTGTCGCCGCTGAGCACAACCGGTGTAACAGGAGATTGCGTATTGCCTATATTGAATCCCCTGGATTTAAGCCCCTCCTGAAGGGCGGTGGCTACTGTCCAGAGTTTTTCCCGGAATTCCGGGTGATTTCGCATCAATTCCAGGCGTTTCAATGCACCCACCACGAGCGGCATGGGCAATGATTTGGCATAAATCTGGCTGCGCATATTGTACATCAGGTAGGTGATGATTTTTCTGGGTGCGGCCACAAAGGCACCGATGGAAGCAAATGATTTGGCAAAAGTGCCGAAAAACACATCTATTTCATCCTGGACCCCAAAATGCTCCCCGGTACCTGCACCGGTGGGCCCCATGGTACCCACACCATGGGCATCATCCACTAAAAGTCTGAAGTTGAATTCCTTCTTTAATGCAGTAATTTCATCCAGTTTGCCAAGGCTCCCTGACATCCCAAAGACACCTTCGGTGATCACCAGTATGCCGCCGCCGGTTTTTTCCGTGAGCTTTTTTGCCCGCCGGAGCTGATTACGTAAATTGTCAATGTCATTGTGCGGATACACGAATCGCTTCCCCATGTGCATTCGAAGCCCGTCAATGATGCAGGCGTGTGACTCGCTGTCGTAAACAACCACATCATGCCTGTCAATCAATGCATCAATGATGGAAACCATGCCCTGGTAACCGAAGTTCAGAAGATAGGCTGCTTCTTTGTTCACAAACTCAGCCAGTTCACTTTCCAGCTGCTCATGCAGTTTAGATTGCCCCGACATCATACGTGCCCCCATGGGAAGTGCAAGCCCATAATCTTTAGCTGCATCTGCATCAGCCTTACGAACTTCAGGGTGGTTGGCAAGCCCGAGGTAATTGTTCAGGCTCCAGACCAGCTTCTCTTTACCCCTGAAATTCATCCTGTTTGAAATCTCTCCTTCCAGTTTCGGAAAGGTAAAGTATCCGTGTACCTGACTGGCATACTGGCCCAAAGGACCCATTCTGGCAGTTGCTTTGGCAAAAATATCCATTATGGTAACAACTTTTGTTAACGAAGTAAATCAACCCGACAAAATTATATGATAAATTATTTCAAAACAACAAAATATGTGGGTAACTGAATAAATATTTTCGGTGGCATTACTCCTGGCCAAATTAAGTGCTTTTCCCCCACTTACGCTTTTTGATATAGTTTTGGAAAAAATACGCCCGGGTCGGGGCAGATTCTCTCATACCGGAGTTTCTCCTTTTTTGTACACACTCCCGGGAAGTCACCACTCCAGCCCTGCATGTCTGCAATGACCTGAAAATGCAAATGGGGTGGCCAGTCGCCATTTACCGGAGCATCTCCGATGCGGCAGAGAACATCTCCTGCACGAAGGGGCATATGGATTGATTTGTCTTCCAGGGAATCAGCGGTAAGATGGCCATAGAGAGTAAAGAACCTGGTATCTCCCAACTGATGCTCTAAGATGATGGTCGGGCCGTAATCTCCGTAATTGTCATTGTTCCTGAAACTGTGGATCCTTCCTCCAAGTGGCAGGTAAACCGGGGTATTGGCTTCAGCCCATATATCGGTTCCGAGATGGATGCTCCTTGCCTGTTCATTTGAAGACGCAAATAATGGACTACGTTTGTAAACAGCCCTGTCTTCCTGGTATCCGCCGTAGGCGTAAACAGCGTTTTTTTTCTGCAGCTCATCAAATATCAGCTGGCCCAGGCCTGCGGTATCAGTAAAGTCAAGTGTTTGAAGCTCTTTGTTGCTTTCTGACAGGTCAAGCATGAATGTATTGTCAGGCCGCAGGTCAGGTGAGAAGAGCGAGTGAAAGCTTTGTTGATTAACTTTTAGAAGTTCAATTAGTTCCATGATTTACATAAACCTTTCATTAAATACTTTTTCAAGCGCATACAACTCATCCCTGTGGGCAGCAGCTTCCATGAAATCCAGTTCTTTGGCTGCTTTTTCCATTTGTTTTTTGGTGCGGTTAATGGCTTTTCGCAGCTGGTCTTTATCCATGTATTGCACTACAGGATCGGCAGCAAGGCTTGCACTCTCCGATTCTGCGTATACTTTCTTTTCGCCCTTTTGGTCGATCACCGTGGTTTGTCCGTGAATGGCTTCTACCGATTTCTGTATCTGGGCGGGGGTGATATGGTGTTTTTCGTTGTATTTCAGCTGCTTTTCCCTTTTCCGGTTTGTTTCATCAATGGCTGCCTGCATTGACCGGGTAATTTTGTCCGCATACATTACTACTTTACTGTGAATGTTTCTGGCGGCCCGGCCCGCAGTCTGGATCAGCGATCTTTCCGATCGCAGAAAACCCTCACTGTCGGCATCCATTATGGCTACAAGCGATACCTCAGGCAGGTCAAGTCCTTCTCTGAGCAGATTCACCCCCACCAGCACATCAAAATTACCCAATCTCAGGTCCCTGAGTATTTCAACTCTTTCGAGGGTGTCCACATCCGAGTGGATATACCGGCATGTAACGCCTGCATTGGTGAGGTATTTGGTCAGTTCTTCCGCCATCCGTTTGGTAAGTGTGGTAACCAACACCCTCTCATTCTGGATGGTGCGCTGATTGATCTCTTCCAGCAGGTCATCTATCTGATTCTCGCTGGGTCTGACATCAATGGGTGGCTCAAGCAAGCCGGTCGGACGTATTACCTGCTCAACAACAATTCCTTCGCTTTTGTGCAGCTCGTAATCGCCTGGTGTGGCACTTACGAAAATCACCTGGTTCATGAGATTCTCAAACTCGTCAAATTTAAGTGGGCGGTTATCCAGGGCGGCCGGAAGGCGAAACCCGTATTCTACCAGGTTCTTTTTGCGGGAAAAGTCTCCGCCATACATGGCGTGAACCTGGGATACGGTAACATGGCTTTCATCAATGACCATGAGATAATCTTCAGGGAAATAATCCAGCAGGCAGAAAGGCCTGGAGCCGGGACTCCGACCGTCGAAGTAACGGGAATAATTCTCAATGCCCGGACAATAACCCAGTTCCCGCATCATCTCCATGTCATAATTCACCCTGTCTTCCAGGCGTTTGGCTTCCAGCTCCTTCCCAATGTTTCTGAGGAAAGCTGTTTGCTCAACCAGGTCATCCTGTATCGCACGCATTGCTGACTGCATGCGGTCTTTTGAGGTTACAAAAATATTGGCAGGATAAATGGCCAAATTTTCCAGTTCTCCTATTGTTTTACCGCTTACCGGATCAATGGAGGAAAGACTCTCTACTTCATCTCCCCAGAAAACGATCCGGCAGGCAATATCCGCATAGGCCGGAAAAACATCCACCGTATCTCCCTGCACACGGAATTTGCCGCGTGTAAACTCTGTGGTGGTCCGACTGTATAAACTTCCCACGAGGTGATGCAATAACTTGTTACGTGCAATGACCTGTCCGGTTGCCAGGCGGATAATGTTCTCGTTGAAGTCATCCGGGTTGCCTATGCCGTAGATGCAGGAAACAGAACTGACCACAATCACATCACGACGTCCGGATAACAGTGCACTGGTGGCGCTGAGGCGTAATTTTTCAATTTCATCGTTGATGGAAAGATCCTTTTCAATGTAGGTGTTGGTTGTAGGCAGATAGGCCTCAGGCTGATAATAATCGTAGTAGGAAACAAAATATTCGACCGCATTGTCCGGAAAAAAATGCCTGAATTCTCCGTAAAGCTGGGCAGCAAGGGTTTTGTTATGACTGAGCACCAGGGTAG
>PWHO01000038.1 GCA_003555385.1 Bacteroidales bacterium | reverse complement strand
GAAATGAAGTAAGCGGCATGCCGAATGGCAGCGGGTTTATTCAAGTTTCTGTTGGATACACCCATAGCATTGCTATGAAGGAAGACGGAACTCTTGTTGCATGGGGATGGGATCGTATGGACAGTGGCCAAATGAGTAACACACCTGGCGATGAAAGGTTTGTGGCCATCGCTACCGGTGCCTTGCACAATCTGGCTATCAGAAAAAAGACACCATAACTCATATTTGGTAATGGAACTAATTGACAAACGATAACTGCCTTCCCACTGGAAAGTTGCCAGGAGGTTAAGATTCAACATAGGGCAAAAATGACGATGATGTCTGACTTCAGAATCAGATTCTGAGACAATCGATTTGACTTATTTGCTTGTCAATAATCAGGGTGATTGACCACGCGAATTGGCCGTTTACAGTTCTGTAAATTCTCTGCATCTCCAGATTTCTATCAATATCTGCTTCATTGTGCTTGAAATAAAGCCTGCGATTATTTTAGGGTTGCCTGTCACGAAGGTATTGGGGAATAATGTCATATTATTCAGGATCAGATAATGATGTGATATTATTTGAATTCAGTTCACAAAAACAATGCGGGTGATATTAATGCTACATTGTGCAGTCAGGAAGGGTACACATACCAAACTATCTTATCGATTTGCTGTTATCTTATCCCTATTGACCGTGATGGCCATTTACGCAATTCCAAATGCCATTGCTCAACAGACCGTTACAGAACAGGATTCCCTGGCCCTGGTGGTCCTGTACAATGCGACAGATGGTGATAACTGGGTTGACAATTCGGGTTGGCTGTCAGGTAATGTCGAGAACTGGAATGGTGTCACAGTTTCCGGCGAACGTGTGGTAGTGATTGATCTCGAAGAAAATAACCTGGACGGTGTGCTTCCGTCCGCACTGGCCGATCTGACCGAACTCGCATCTTTGCATCTCCGCGATAATAATATCAGCGGTGAAGTTCCCTTCGAATTCGCCGATTTGGTGAACCTGGTTTACTTCAATCTGCGCGATAATGAGATCACCGGCACGGTTGCCGATTTGATACCTGTCTGGGAAAATGTGACTCATATAGACTTTCGCGGGAATAATTTAAGCGGTGGGCTCCCATCAGCAATCGATAATTTGACCAACCTTGAAGTACTGGTACTGCGCCAGAATAATATAAGCGGGTATATTCCACCGGAGCTTGGTAATGTGACAAGTTTGCAACACCTGGAATTGGGGGAAAATGATTTGACCGGTGAGATTCCATTCGAACTCAGCAACCTGGTTAATCTGGAACGCCTGGAACTGGATGAACAGGGAGTTCTGACCGGCACCATTCCCGCCTGGCTTGGGGATTTGGAAAAATTGGAACGATTGCGGCTTGAGAGGAATGATTTTACAGGGAAGATCCCCTCTGAGATTGGAAATTTACAAAATCTGGAGCGTATTGACTTGCAAAGAAACTCCCTGGAAGGTGAAATCCCGAAGGAACTTGAGCAACTGGCTAACTCGCTGGAACGTCTGTCGCTGGGAGAAAACAACTTTACACCTGGAGAAATCCCTGATTGGATGGAAAGTCTGGAGCACTTGACACGACTGGAAATGGAGGAGACCAATCTTACAGGTGAGGTTCCCGGGTGGATAGGGAATCTTACTCACCTGGAAAGGCTGTTTTTTGAAGGCAATGTAGATTTGACCGGTCCGCTCCCTATGTCGCTCATTAACCTTGCACATATGGAACGATTTAGTTTCAATGGAACCGGATTATGTGAACCAGATGACGATGATTTCCGTGAATGGCTGGATGGTATCGATCGCCTCGATAAGTCCGGGTTGGTTTGTGAAGAGGTTGATCCTGGTCCAATCAACGGTGACTATACCGCATATAGCTGGGATCAAACCCATGTTGACACGCAATGGCTGTTTGATGCCAACAAGAACAACAACCTCACCGTAGAGACGGTAACCAACCTGAATGCCAGCGGGCCGGGATCACTTGCCCAGGCACTGTCAAATGCCGAGAATAATGAAAACACTCTTGTTGTTTTCGAGGTCGGCGGAGTTCTTGATAACGAGGGGACTACGTTCATACGGAGTTACGCCGATAATGTTTACATTGCCGGACAAACCGCACCATGGCCAGGCATTACGATTATTCGCGGCGGGCTTCGGATCCATGGCAATCGCACCATTGTCCAACACCTGTCCATCCTGACCGGTGACGAGGTGAATAACCCGGATCAGGGACGTGCTGCTGTGCTAGATGCGAATACAGAGGACGTCATATTCGACCATGTTACGGCGGGATGGTCGCCGGACACCAATGTTAATTTCCGGCAGGATGCCACCCGCCATGCTTTCATAAACGGTATTAATGCAGAACCACTTAATGTGTCCAGTCATTCGGAGGGTAATTCCCCCACGGACGGTCACGGCTATGGCCTGCTCCACCGTCATAACAATTCGCTGGCATCCTATATGGGCGTGTTGCACATGCATAGCTGGAAGCGTAATCCCGCAGTTCGTTCTTCGGAATCCACGCTGAACTGGATCAATGTCTATACCTTTAACTGGGGAGCCCGGCATTATCATGGTTGGAGTGACGGATCGCCCCAGATCGACTGGGTTGGTAATGTTGCAGAAGCCGGCCCGGATACACGTGATAACCAGGGTATTTTTAATGGTCTCAATGATATCATATACTACTCGGATAACATCATACTGGGTCCTCAACCCATGGGCGACGAAAACATGACATATTCCGATGAACCCCTGAATTTCTCGGCGGGCCTTATAGAGGAAGATATCGTACCGGCCGAAGAACTGGAACAGTTTCTCATTGCGGTTGCCGGTGCCAGACCGGCCGACCGGGCACCTGAGGAGCAGCGTATCATTCAGGACTTTATCAACAGAGAAGGGAGAATCATCAACAGTTTTG
>PWHO01000241.1 GCA_003555385.1 Bacteroidales bacterium | reverse complement strand
TTCCGGGGGCAGGGCTTTTAAGGATACGCTGACATTGCGTTCATAAGCTTTGGGCATAATCCAATATTTTTTCCCCGCCCCCGTTTTATTTCCTACTGTTTTAGTAGTTTTCTTAAGCGGTCCCGCTCCAGAACCATTGCCCGGTGCTGATCAGAAACGCTTTCGCCTGGGCTTTCCGGCAACGCATCCCGGAAAGTTTTATCATGATGGACGTCAATCCAGTTTGTCCTTTGGACAATGTCTACAGCGTCGCCGTATTGCCCCGCCCCGCCTTGATACAGGTGGAAAAACGCAAGAGCAAGGGCCTGCATGGCCTGTTCACGGTGCTTTCTGAGCTTAACGCCAAGCTGGACAATCTCCGTGTTGATTTTATCCAGTTTGGTTTTCGCTTCCCGCTTTTCCGCATCAGGCAACACACACACAAACTTTTCACGGGCCTGGGCAAGCCCGGATAATACGCTTTTAAGACGGTCCCGCTTGGCTTTTAGCTTGGCAAGTTCCCCTGAATCATTGCCAGTTACAAGGGAAAGTTCAGCCTGTTTTATTGGAAGGTCCAGGCTTGAAAGTTCCTGTTCCGTAGTTTGAATTTCCTGGTCAAGCTCCTGGATACTTTGCCTGATAGCGGGGGCTTCAGCCCCTCCAAGCTTTGAAAATAATTTTTTCCACTGCATTATGCCTGCCTCCTGATGAAAAGTTCGTGGTCAACTTTGTGCGTGGCTTCCCGGAGTGCAGCCAGATACTTTTTCTGGTTTTCAGTTTGGGGCTTGACCTTGCCGACTGTGTAGCATTCTTTCATAAGGTCAGCCTGAGCCAGTTCAAGTTCCTGAGTTGACATTTTCTTGAGTGTTTCCGCTGGCAATGCGATCAAGCATGAGAGTGTGAATTTCATGGTTTTTCCTCCTGGGTTAAAATAATTTGCCGTCTGGGGGCAGTTCCAACCCCCTGGATATTTTGAGTTCAAGCCTTAAACGCTGTTCGGCCTTTTCCAAGGCCCGCAAATAATCCTTTTGGTCTGGATTATGTTCTTTGATGTAGGTCGCTTCGAAAACTATTTCTTCCAGGGTCCTGGAAAGGTCCAAGGTGGTGTAGGGGTCCAGCTTTCCGCTTTCGACTATTGCGAAAATCTTTCCCATAGTTTGGTCGTTAAGTTCGTTTGAACGTTTGATATTAAGCATTATTTCCCCCTTCTTTTGTCTGGTTTTCGGCCTGGACCTGCTCCCATATCAAATCAATATCGTCTTTCTGTTCCTGCCCACAATCCAATTTTTGCAGGGCCGTGGTTGCCTTTGAAATTGTTTCAAGCAATTGGGTTGCTGTCAGGGTTGTAAGGTCCCGCCCGGATAGTTCTGCAAAGGCTTGATGAATCAGGGCTTTAATGCTCATAAGTTCGGGATTTTCCCCGCTTTCTGTGAATTCTCGGAACATTTCGCCGGATTTCCGGAGTTTTTCCAGGTGCAGCCCCGAGTTGTAAGAAATTCCAAGGACTTCAGAACAGCGTTTTATCGAGTAGTCCATGGAACGCATTTCATAAAACTTTCGTTTTGCGGGTATTGTGATTTTTGTTCGCATTTTATGTTCCCTTTCTGGTTGTTGTGTGTTGGTGTTTAGGATCCTGGGGGCCGTTTGTGCCAGTAACCGCCTTAAATGGTGGGTTGTCCGGGTGTAAAAGCTTGTCATTCAATCAGGGTGAAAATTATTTTCTGTTTAAAACCATGGTAGGCGTGACCGTCCTTGACCGGTCAATAAGCCGGACATAAGGGGTGCTGACCTTTGACCTATATATTAAACCTTTGAAATAATTGGATTTTTGAAGGTCAAAACTAAAAATTGACTGAAAACAACATTGACCTTCAAAAATCCAATTATTACAATATGTTGCAGGGTCAAAATTATTTTTGACCATTTTTGACCAAAGCAAAAACTGACCGATAAATTTACGTAAAACGCTGAATTTATTGAATTCATTAAAATGAAGGTCAAAACTTTGGTCAATATCGGTAAGCATTTGAATTTATTTCGTTTTTTCATCGTTAACGGCTTGATATTGTTTTGTTCTCATGCCCTTGATAGCAACTTCAACAACTTTTCCCGCCTCTACTGCATCCTTAACAATATTTTTTAAAGTGGTGTCTCCCGGCTCCTTACCTTCCTTTTTCTGGATAGCTGGCTTTAATAACTTGATAAATCGGGCTTGTGAGTTAACAGGGCCGTGTTCCAATAAGGCTTGACGGGCAATTTCTACACGCTGACCTTTGCTGGTCATTGATGGTTCATCAAACTTATGGAATATAAGATTTTCATCCATATATAGGTCAATTTTCTTGCCTTTGGGGTAATTCCTGGCTTTAGTTACCTCTAACGTGATTATGTCTCGGGTTATTCCTTCAATCGGAACTGTTCCAGACGGTTTCATAGATAAAATGTTGTCTGACCAGTCAATAATAGCCTGTGCTCCCCTGGGACCAGCAGACAAGCTTTTGCCTGAATGGTGAACGACAATAAGAGAAATACCCGTTTCCCGTGTAATTTCGGTTAAATAATCAAGTTCAGCCCGCATTTCTACATTATCGTTTTCTTTAGCTGAATGGTAACTAATCAGGGGATCAATAATAAGAAGGTTAGCATTAAATTGTTTGATCATAACCTTGATATATTCCCTGAAACTTGAATCACTGACTTTGCCTGAAAATGGGTTGCCGTTCTTGTCTATTATTTCAGCAACTTTTTCTGAATGAGCTTCCCATTCCGGGCAACCTGTGAACATTTTCAAAATTCGATTTTGCACTGACTTTGAAGAATTCTCTTCCTGTAAAATCAAAGTCCTGACTGGTAAGCATACTTCCCATGTATCAAGTAAATATCCTGTTCCAAGAGCACCCATGAAGGCTGTATTAGTTGCCAGAATTGATTTTCCTGTGTTGGACGGTCCATAAAGAACAGT
>PWHO01000095.1 GCA_003555385.1 Bacteroidales bacterium | reverse complement strand
TTTAACGTTTTCATTGTTGTGTGTTTTGAAGTGTTATTTATTTCTTTTTGCGTTTTCATTTTTTTGTTGTTCTGGTGTTTCGCTTCAGTAAGTGCAATGGGCGTGCCAAAACACGCAAAAGTCTAAAAGAAAGGCAATTAACGAAACTCTTCATTTTTGACAACTGCTTTTTTCCTCATTTACGAAGAAGGGTTTTCTGAAATTCCGAAGACTTTGTAGGGGATTTTCCATGCGGTGTAGTGGTGTGTCTGGGGTCAATGTCGTTGTTATATATTATATGACCCCTTCAGGGTCATGTATGTTTTATGGCATCTTGCTACGAACATTAGACCCCTTCGGGGTCAAACCAACAACCAACAACCGGAGTGGCAAAGCCACGACTAACCAACAACCGGAGGCGCGCAGCGCCGACAAATCAACTTCAATGGTACTCCACCCTTACACCCACTTCTCCCTGGTATAATCCTGGCTCCACATCGCCAGCGTAAATTTCACCATAAAGTAAGATGTTCGCGGCGAGCCGATGAAAGCGGGGATCCATATTTTCCACCAACAGACCGCTTTGGCTCAGGCGGAAAAAGGCGGTTGATCCGTCAAAACTGACAGCCTGAGCGGGATTGGTGCCTCCGTCTGTGATATAGGCTGCTTGCAGCCGGAAGGGAAGGGTGTTCTCAGGATTCATGATCAACTCCTCCGGCGCATCCAGGGTGACAGTAAAAAAGGTGTTTTCTTCGGCCCTGATGCGCAAGTGGCCGGAGGCTTCATCTTCAAGGGAAATGCCAATCCACCCCTGGTCGGGCTGTATAGCCCCCGTGTGGATGGGGCGTTCTTTAACCAGGGCGAATTCCTCTTCAACAATGATCTGCATCTGAAGTGTTTGGGCGGTGGTTTGTCCGCTAACGGCCAACAGCAAAAGAGCCCCGATAAAAACCGGGGCCTTTAACAGGAAACGCACTGTTGGCTTAAAAACAGCAGTTTGCAGAAAAGCCTTTTTTTGCCTGTCAGTCATCAAAGTGGTCGGCGTATTCCACATGAATGGTTATGGTTTCGGAATATTTTCCGGCACTTACCTGATCCGGATAAAGATTTCCATAAAGGATAATGTAGGCTTTTGCCCTGTTGGGCTCGAACCCTTCATGGTTTGGTGTGGGAGGCGGTCCGGGCGGACCTTGTGTACGGCGTTGTATCTGAAAAGTGGCCATGTCTCCGGTGATGGGTTGTGCATTGCCCCTGACCGTACTGAACAGGTCATCCCCTTCTTTGCCAGGAGGCACCCGGTTGTAAAACGCCATAAAAAATTCGGCACTCAGTTTATTGTTCTCGTCAAAATCTCCTGACTCCAATTCCAGGAATAAAAAATTATCCGGATAGGTGCTGCGCTCGGTGTACATGTAAACATCCACATCGCGATTGGCGATACCTTCTATTGAAATTACCACCGAACGGGTATCATCCTGATCTATTTTGACAACGTGGTCATCTGTGGTGATTTGCCCGAAACTTAATACGTTGTTATCTGCTTCTACGGTGATACCATGGGATGAGCTCAGATTAAGGCCAACCTGTGCGAATGCCGGGAGCGACCGGCAGACCGCCAGCAGCAAGAAAAGGATTAATATGGTATGTCGGTAAATCTGCCTCATTATTAAAAATGCTCTTCTGTTCAGTGTTAAAGTGTTTGCGCCCCCGGTATCAATCCGATCCAAGCCCCGGCCCCTCCGCTAAATATACTCAATCTCAATGGTAAACTCCCCATCGTAATTCCCCGGCAGGGCACCGCTCAGGTCCACATAGCCTCCGATGTAGAAGTAGAATACCCCGTCTTCGTTGAAACGGAGTTCACGTTCGATCTGGTCAAGCAGTTCGGATTCACGCTGATTGTCGCCCGGGAAGCCGCTGACTTCATAAACGAAAATCAGGCTGCCCGGCCCTTCGCGTCGTGTCACTTCCTCTTCGGGGAGGTAGCTGACCCGGATCTGGCTGTCGGGTTGTCCGCTGGCGCGCATGACACCGGCTTCGGGATCCATCACGGGATTGATGTAAATGGTGTCGCCTTCCTGGAGCACCTGGGCGTCCAGGATGCCCATATCACTGATGGTAATCAGTTCAATGTCGGATGGCATCACCGTAGCGGAGGCGGTAATGCTGATGGATGCACCGCGCTGCTCCTGCTCCTGTGCCATCCCCGCAAAAGGCAATAGCAACAATAGGGTTGATATGGCCATAAGGCGTATGCCGCCCACAAAGCACAGGCCGGCAATGCCCCGCACCACACCGGAAAACCGCGGCAAAATGACATCCCGCAAAGTGTCCACAATAATTGTATGTATACGGATGGATTTCATCACCTAATGATTAGCAACATCTGTACCAAGATAATTAAAAAGCTATCATTGAGCAAACTATAATTTTATTTTGTTGGGGCTTCTTCGTAAATGAGGAAATCCGGAATGGCCGGTGATACAATCAAAGTTTTAAGCGTCCACCAGTTGTTCCAGGGCTTTCACAATTTCGGGAAATTGCTCAAGCAATTCCTTGATCCTTTCCAGGTCGAGCGATTCCACGGCTTCTGTCAGCTGTCCGGAATAAAAGGCCAGGCTCTCCATCCGGTGATTTTCAGCTGTTTTGCGCAGTTGCGTCGCAAAGTCTTCGATTTTGAAGAGTACCCAGTGGTCTTTGATGCTTTCCCATTGTGGGATGAATTGGTCGTGAATGACCTCCAGCAAATCCGGGAGTTGATCCAGGGCCTCCGATGGCAGCTTATCCCGGTGGGAAGGAACGGGGTTGGTGGCTTCCTGTTCCTGCAGACCATGGGTTTCCTGACCCGGCAGGCCACCCGATTCCTGATCCTGCGGGCCGGTTGTCGCGGTTTCATACCGGTGCGGGAGGTGCTGTGCCAGTTTATTCACCAATTCCTGATGTTTGACGGGCTTGTAGAGTTTGTCGTC
>PWHO01000044.1 GCA_003555385.1 Bacteroidales bacterium | reverse complement strand
TACCAGCCAGTACAAGCAAAATATAACGTCCGATTAATTTTCTGTTTTTTTGATTCATAACGGTTCCTCTTTACCTGAAAATATTTTCTGCACGAAGTTTGTCCACTTCTGCCCTTTTTTTATGACGATCCACCAACGCCTCCAGTAATCGCCATTCAAGCTCAATCAACTGATTTTGTATCCTGAGCAATTCATCAAATCTTTCATCACCGGAGGCATATCCGGTCAACACAAGTTCCTCTGTTTTGTAGGTGATATTCAGCTGCTGATTGAAAAACTCCTGGTCGCGCTGCAGGTTGCTGATGTCTCCCTCCAGCCTGAACCATTCCCTGTGTAACATATCCGCCTGTTCCTGCTTTGAAAAGGTCGCCTGTTCCGCCAGTAGTTGTCCTTCTTCCCTGGTAGCCTGATTTTTCCTTCCATAGATGGGAAGCGATACAGATACCATCGGCATCAGCATGTGCCCCCCTTCCATCTGTCCCATTGCAGGGTCTCCCCCACCAAACAAGGCATACTGAAGACCAACCCCGAACCTGGGTCTTGTTTCCAGGTTGCGGAGTTCTCCTCTTATGCGGGCTGCTTCTGCAGCTGATTCCGCCCGCAGAAGGCGGGGATTATTGGCAAAAGCCTGCCGGTTATTCCCTGGTTCCGGCAAAGGTGCAGTGTTTTCCGGAAGTGCTGCAGGGGTCTCAATATCGGCCATTTCCTCCCTCCCGGTCAGGTTATTGAAAATACGCCGAAGGGCACGATGTTCCTCCTTCAGTTTATCCATACGATTACCCAGTTCCGCTATTTGTATTTCCAGGCGGTAAAGATCAAGCATAAGCCCGGGTTGATCCTGCCCCCCGCCATACCTTGCGTATATGATGTCTTCACGATCTTCCAGAACTTCTGTGAATTCACCCAGTAACTCCATTTGGCGGTTTTTCCGGTATATTTCCAGCCAGAGATCTGTCAGCTCCAGGAACAACCGGTTGCGTTCCTCCAGGAACTCACTGTACTCAGCAATGGCAGCTTGCTCAGCAGCCGCCTGTTGCTTCCCCAGCGTCCCGAACCATGGAAATTGCTGCATCAGCCCCAGGTCAAGGTAGTGATCTCCCATCAATCTTTCCATGGGTGGGGTGTAGATGCCTGCGGTCAACTGCGGGTCCGGGAGGGAGCCCGACAGTTGGATCCGGCTGAGTGCTGCCTCATATTCTTTATGTTTAGCCAGCAGGGCGGGATTGCTTTCCAGGGCTTTTTCCAGGTAGACTTCCGGATATACCTGCGCCTGCGAGGGAAAGGCAATGGCCAGTAACAGGATAAATATCCATTTTAACCCGGTTCGCTGCCGAATAATTCCTGGAAAAGCAGTAATTACGGATGTGTCTTTGATTTTATGCATCATTTTGCGCATTTTGCTTGTTCAACAGGTATTCATTCCATCCGGCATACAATACAGGTACCAGAAAGAGGGTGATCAGCGCAATGGTCATCCCTCCGAATGCCGGAATGGCCATGGGAATCATAATATCTGCACCACGGCCCGTGGATGTCAGAATCGGCATCAGGGCCAGCAAGGTGGTGGCAGTGGTCATCAGGGCCGGGCGGACACGTTTCAGGCCTGCTTCCAGTATTGCATTATGCAGTTCTTGTTTGTTTTCCGGACGGTTCTTTTTAAAGCTGCTCTTCAGGTATGTGGCAATCAATACACCATCATCCGTGGCAATTCCGAAAAGAGCAATAAACCCGACCCAGACGGCTACACTCAGGTTCATGACATCCATCTGAAACAATTCCCGCATATTTGTGCCAAATACAGAGAAATCCATAAACCAGGTTTGTCCGTAAAGCCAAAGCATCAGAAACCCGCCTGAAAACGCCAGCGCGATCGCAGAAAGGATCATCATTGAAACCGCCACCGAACGAAACTGAAAATAGAGTATCAGAAATATGACAATCATCGAAAGAGGAATAACCAGCATCAGCCGGGCCTCAGCACGCATCTGATTCTCATAGTCTCCTGAAAAATGGAAATTAACCCCCTGGGGGATCTCAAGTTCTCCGGATTCAACTTTTTCATTAATAACATCTTCGGCCTGACGGATCACGGAAAGATCTGCCTGCCCGGCTATCTTGTCAAAAGTAATGTAGGCCACCAGGAAAGTATCTTCTCCACGGATCATCCCCGGTCCTCTCCTGTAAGAGATCTCGACCACTTCCTCCAGGGGTAGCCGGTAGCCTGCCGGGGTATCGATCCATATCTTCCCCAGGGCTTCTGGGCTGTCGCGAAACTCCCTGGCATACCTTGCCCTGATGTCATATCTTTCCCGGCCCTCCACGGTAGAACTCAGGGCCATCCCTCCAATGGCAGTTTCCACCACCCGCTGAAAGGATCCGATGGATATGCCATGGCGGGCCAGGGCTTCTCTGTCAGGTTGGATTTCCATATAGGGTTTGCCCACTACCCTGTCCGCAAATACCGTGGGATCATCAATATAGGGGACATCCTGCAGTATTCCTTCCATTTGCATGGCGAAACCCTCAATGGTTTCCAGGTCAGGTCCAAATACTTTGAGTCCCATTGGCGCACGCATTCCTGTTTGCAGCATTACCAAACGCGTTTCAATGGGCTGAAGCCTGGGCGCCGAGGTGAGACCGGGAATCCGCGCTACCCGGGTGATCTCCTGCCAGATATCATCCGGTGACTGAATGTGGTCGCGCCATTGACGGAAATAGCGTCCGCGTGAATCGGGGATCAGTTCACCATCTTCATCCCTGAGGAATTCACCCTCACCGTCGGTCTTAAAACGGATCTTGCGTCCGTCCATGTCGGATTTGTACTCCGACTTATAATTGATCACATTTTCGAACATGGTCATGGGTGCAGGGTCAAGCGGGCTTTCCGCACGGCCGGCTTTACCAACTACCATTTCCACTTCCGGTATGGCCTGAACCCGTCGGTCAACTT
>PWHO01000205.1 GCA_003555385.1 Bacteroidales bacterium | reverse complement strand
CCAGGCTGGGATAGCGGTTTTCGCGGGTTTTCGGGTCACGGTCGGCCAGCAGGGCGCCGATCTCCACGCCCCTGACACCACCTTCCAGGTAGAGTTCCACGGCCAGGGTCTGGGCCTGGTACTGTTCTTTGGGCAGGTGAGACAGCACTTTTTTGGCATCCACAAAAACCGCATGTCCGCCGGTGGGTTCCTGGCAGGGGATGCCGTACTCCCTGAGTTTTTGACCCAGGTAGGCCACCTGCCCGATGCGCGATTCCAGGAAACTGAACTCCGTTCCTTCCATCAGCCCCTGCGCCAGTGCGCCCAGGTCTCTGCCTGCCAGTCCGCCATAGGTGAGGTAGCCTTCAAACAGGATGCAATACATGCTGATTTTGTCAAACAATTCCTTGTCGCGGCAGGCGAGAAATCCGCCGATGTTCACGATGGCGTCTTTTTTGCTGCTCATCGTTGCACCATCCACGTAAGAATACATCTCAAGCACAATCTCCCGGATGCTCTTGTCTGCATAGCCTTCTTCCCTGGTTTTGATGAAGTAGGCATTCTCCGCAAAGCGGGCGGCATCAAAAAAT
Source organism: Bacteroidales bacterium (assembly GCA_003555385.1). GTDB lineage: Bacteria > Bacteroidota > Bacteroidia > Bacteroidales > UBA7960 > PUPG01. The sequence continues at coordinate 2,385 of PWHO01000205.1, read as the reverse complement.
ACCGGGATCTCATACTTCCTGCAGAGGGCGGAAACTTCTTTGATATTCTCCATGGAAACGGGTTGTCCGCCTGAAGTGTTGCAGGTTACGGTGATGATGCAAAGCGGGATCTGTTCTTTTGGATAAGCCTTATATACGTCTTCAAGCTTATTGAGGTCGATATTTCCCTTGAAAGGATGGTATAACCTTGTGTCGGCGGCCTCGTCGATGGTGCAGTCGATGGCCGTGGCCCGGCGAAATTCAATGTGCCCCTTGGTGGTGTCGAAATGGGAGTTGCCGGGAACCACATCGTTTTCACTGATCATTGCCGAAAACAATACATTCTCAGCTGCCCGTCCCTGGTGTGTGGGTACAAAATAGGGCATGCCCAGCAGGGTGTTGATGGCCTCTTTCAGTTTATAATAGGATGTGCTTCCTGCATAGCTTTCATCTCCGAGCATGATCTCCGACCACTGGTGCTGACTCATGGCACCGGTACCGGAATCGGTCAGCAGGTCAATGAATACCTGCTCACTGCGCAGATTGAACAGGTTGTAGCCGGCCTGTTTCATCCATTGTTCCCGTTCCGCGCGGGTGCTGCGCTTCAGGGGTTCTACAACTTTGATCTTATAGGGTTCTGCATAGGGTAGTTCCATAGCTGTTCAATAATAATGGGTGAAGATTATTTGAAGTTTTGATAAATTAAATGAATGGGTGGCCGCGTTCGGCCGGGAGCTGACCAACCTGATCCGGCAAGGAGTTGACCAGCCGGGTCGGGCAAGGAGTTGACCAGCCGCGTTCGGCCGGGAGTTGACCAGCCGGATCGGGCAAGGAGTTGACCGTCAGGGGTCAGCAAGGAGCCGGCCGGCTGCACAGAGGCTTAAAAGGGGTAGGTATCGCGCCTCTTGAGGTTGCGGTAGATGTGCTTGGGAGTGTAGGCTCTTTGGATCATGATCTTCCCTTTGGGATGGTCAAAGTTAAAGAATTGGTTCTGTTTTTCCAACAGATGGGGTATTCGATCGTCTTGTCATGTGCGTTGCCTTACTTAGCGGCATGCAGGCCGCAAATGACAAAGAATTGTATCTTTGTCCTGCCTGATCACCATTTAATACCCGGTTCAACCAACCATACAACCAATTCAACCAACCATACAAACAATGAGAGTGCTTTCGCGTCTGATCCTTAAGCTGATGGGATGGAATATCTACACCACGGTATCCCTTGATTGCCGCAAGGCCGTGATTGTCATGGCTCCCCACACGAGTAATTTGGATTTTTTCATTGGCCGCCTGGCATTTTTCAAGTATAGCATACGGCCAAAAATACTGATCAAAAAGGAGGCGTTTACCCCTTTGGCTGGCCCCGTGCTCAGGTGGCTCGGTGGGGTGCCCGTTGACAGGGGGTACAGTCAGAGAACCGTGAAAAAAGTCACGGAGAAGTTTGACCGGTATGAGGAGTTTCACCTGCTGATCACGCCCGAAGGTACAAGGCAGCGCGTCAATAAATGGAAGCGCGGATTCTATTTCATCGCTTTGCAGGCGCAGGTTCCCATCTTTCTGGGGTTTTTGGATTACAGAAAAAAAGAGGGAGGGGTGGGTAAAATGATCATTCCCAGCGGCGATTTTGAAGCAGATTTTAAGATCATTGAAGATTTTTACCGCGATAAACATGCCCGCTACCCGGAAAAATTCAACCTGTCCGGTTCCTCCTGATCCCGATCCTTTAATCGTTTTACGTGCCCGGTGGATGGCCGGCACAATCCTGGTTATCCTGTCCGGGAAGGTCCGTGGCTCAGGTAGAGCCTGACAAACAAAGTAAACTGCAGGCGGTAGTTGTTGTTCTCCCCCAGGTTGATCCTGGTATAATTGCTGTTGACCCCCAGGTCAAAGGCATAGGATTCACCCACATCCATACTGACCCCGCCTCCGGCAAAAGCACCAAAACCGATGCCGTCGTCACGGACATTGTAATGCGTATCAGCAGGCCTTCTGATGCTGTAGGTATTGCCTTCAATGCGAACGCTGTTCTGGCGGATGCGGGTACCCGTCATGCTTCCCCCCAGTTCAAAATAAGGATGAAGGTAAGATTGTGATGTCTGATAAGTGTGACGCAGCCCGATCATGATCTCCGAGCGTTCTTCTTTGCCGTAAACGGAATAGGCTTTAATGTTGTCTCCCTCAATAAAACTCGGGCGTTTTAACTCCAGGGTGAACTGATCCTGTGCTGACAGCCTGGTAAAGTTGGCTGATCCGTGAAGGGCTGTTCTGTCGGTGAAATGCAACCCGCCGAATATACCCACCATGATGGCCGGGCTATAGGCCATGTCGGCGGGAAGCTGGTGCAATTCAAAATCATAGTTGAGTGATTCCCGGATCCGGTTGTAGTTGTGCCGCCGGTTGATGGCCT
>PWHO01000149.1 GCA_003555385.1 Bacteroidales bacterium | reverse complement strand
TTTTTTTAAACCTCCAGTAAGATTATTGATGAAGATGATTCCGTTTTACTGGTGAAATTATTGGTGTAAAAAAAAAGCAGCTACACCGTGAATTCGTGTAACTGCTTGTTTTTGTTGTGGGCGCTACTAGATTCGAACTAGTGACCCCCTGCTTGTAAGGCAGGTGCTCTGAACCAACTGAGCTAAGCGCCCTGCGATTGTGGGTGCAAATTTACATCATTTTTTTTATTCCACAAGTTTTTTTCAATTTTTCCACCTTTCCCCGAAAGTTATTGGGGGTTTCCCCGGGAATAGTTTCCTGGAAAGCGATGATTGATTTTTCCCGGGAAGGCTTCCCGAAAGGGTTCACCGGAACAGGCTGTCCTGACCATATCTCCGGCCCTTAACCAGGAAAATGAACACATGAGGGTAAACCTTGTTGTATTTTATTACAATCATAAATCAAAAAATGTATAGTAAAATGAAAACAGTTGATACAATAATCACTTACCTGTTCGCCATCATATACCTGGTTTTTGCCCTGAACTATTTCCTCGGCTTTTTGCCCATGCCCGAGCTGGAAGGAGATGCCTTGCAGTACATGACATTGCTCGGCACCACCGGCTATATGACCGCCGTTAAGTTCCTTGAGCTTGCCGTGGCCATCATGCTGCTGCTGAACTTCCGCCGTCCGCTGGCCTGGCTGCTGATCCTGCCGGTAAGCACCAACATCCTGATGTACGACGTCTTTATCGTCGGCATCCCCACACTGGGCGTACTGATGATGGCCATGAATGTGTATATGGTGTACCGCCTGCGGGAAAACTACGCATGCATCTGGGCTAAATAAGCAGCCCCGCCGATTGAGGCCGTTCTGAGCGAGGCATAAAAGTTTGCGTGAAATTTGCAGATCCGTCAAAAGCAAGCCGTTTCGGCCAAGCAATAACGCAAATCGCAATCCAGAAACATAACCCGTATTAAACCCCTGCAGACCGAAAATGAGCGCATTCACGGGCCGAAGGGCCGTGGCAGCGCGAATTTCGGTCTGCAGGGGTGCAATCCTACCGGAGATACCTCTCAAGCCATCCATAGAACTCATCATACCAATGCAGCGAGTTCTGCGGACTCAGGATCCAGTGATTTTCATCAGGGTAATACACCAGGCGGGCATCCAGCCCCATATTCTTGTAAATGTTGTACACCAGGATTCCGTGGGCCAGATTCACCCGGTAATCCTTCTCACCATGAATCACCAGCATAGGCGTAGAAAAATTCTCCGCAAACTGCGCAGGATTGTTCTTGTTGAGCTGATCCAGGTCCTCCCAGGGCGCCCCGCCATACTGATATTTCCGATTGGCCGTATAATCAGCCGCAAACTGCAGGTACAAGTCATATACCCCGGCATGATTGATCAGACAGGCAAAACGGTCCGTGTGGCCGGCAATCCAGGTGACCATGTAACCCCCATAACTTCCGCCCGTGGCCGCCATCCTGTCTTCATCCACCAATCCCCTGTCGATCATGTAATCCGCTGCCTTCATGACATCACGATAAGGAAGGTCTGCATGGTTGCCGTGAATACTCTGGACAAACTCCTGGCCGAAACTCGTGGAACCGTGAAAGTTCGGCATGGCCACAATGTAACCAGGGGCCGCAAACAACTGGCTGTTCCAGCGAAAATGGAAGGAATCCCCAAAAATGCCGTGCGGTCCGCCGTGGATCATCATCACCAGCGGATACTCCTTGTCGGGGTCATAGTCCGGCGGATAATTGATGAACATCTGGATGTCTGCCCCGTTGGCACCCTGGTAAGTGACGTTTTCAATCTCACCCCAGTGCGTGTTTTCCACATGGTGGTCATTGAACCCCGTAAGTTTGAGTGCATTGCCTGTCAGGTCGGTCCGGTATATTTCCGGGGGAGCACTCAGGTTGTGGTGGCTGAACAGCAGGTAATCGCCTGCCAGCGCGGCACCATTGTTGGTCCCGCCACGGAAAATCTCCTCATGCTCGCCACCCTCAGCGGGGATGCTGAAAATAGACTTCATGGACCGGTCTGCCGCCATGAAATAAATGGTGTTGCCGTCTTCAGACCAGAACCACTGTTCCGTACTCAGGTCAATGTGGTCGCTGAGTTCGTTGCGGGTACCGGTTTGGGTGTCATAGAGTGTGAGGATCACCTTATCTGCATAAAAATGATAAATGGTCTGTTTTCCATAAAGGATGTATCTGCCGTCGGGGCTGTAAACCGGACCGGAATCACCGGCCGGGTTGTCGGCGGTGATGTTGGTGAGTTCACCACTTCCGTCGGCGGGTACCAGGTAGATGGCGTGGTTCAGCCGCTCGTAAGGAGGCTGGGTAGAGTTTTTACTTACCGCGATGGTGGCGCCATCGGGAGAAATATCGTAGGATACGCCGCCCATCAGACCAAAAAAGTTGCCGTTTTCGGGCATCAGGTCTGCCACTTCCCTGGATTCCAGGTCAACCGTGAACAGGCGGGATAAATACCCGTCGGTCAGCCAGCGGTCCCAATACCTGTAAACATTGTCTTCGGTAACCTTGGCAGACACCTGGCTTTTTTCCATTTCTTTCTGAAGTTCACGGTGCTTATCCCAGTCGCCGTCATACTCAGGCAGAATATTGGCCGCAAAAGCCAGTCTTTCCCCGTCCGGGAACCATTGCACGCCATACACGCCTACGGGCAGGTCTGTGACCTTCCGGGCTTCCCCTCCTTTTGAGAAATCAAGGATGTAAATCTGCCCGGGGCCGTCGTGGCGCCGGGAGACAAAAGCCAGCTTTTCTCCGCAAGGGCTCCAGGCAGGACTGCTGTCTTTGCCGGTGTGGGTGAGCTGACGAAGTTCGCCTGTCTCAGCATTCACCATATGAATGTAACTGGATGAGCTGTTGCCTTCGATGTCATAATCTGACACGGTGAAAGCTGCCCAAACCCCGTCGGGGGAAACAACGGGGTTGCCCGGCCGTTTCATTTCCCACATGG
>PWHO01000250.1 GCA_003555385.1 Bacteroidales bacterium | reverse complement strand
GGTAAATTTATATCTATATTTACACTTTGAAAACAGATAAGCGCGAAAAAATGACACACCTCCTTGGTGAATTTGACTGCAGAATCGACACCAAAGGCCGCTTTATGCTTCCCTCGGGATTGAAAAAGCAGCTGGAACCTGGTGACCAGGAGCGTTTTGTCGTTAACCGCGGCTTTGAAACAAACCTCACGCTCTACCCGGAGAGCGAATGGTTGAAAATCTCACGTGAAGTTAATTCACTGAACCTGTATAACAAAAAAAACCGGGAGTTCGTTCGCTACTTTTTTCGCGGGGCGAAAGAACTCAGGCTTGATCCGGCCGGGAGGCTGTTATTGCCCAGATCATTGATCGACTACGGGGAAATTCATAAGGAAATCGTTCTTTTTGCATATGGCAGACGCATAGAAATTTGGGCAAAAGAGGCTTACGATAGTTTGCTGGCCAGTGAACCTGAAGATTTTTCCTCACTGGCAGAGGAAGTGATGGGGAAGGTTAACCAAACATCCGGAGGTGAAGATGTATCATAGTCCGGTTATGCTGGAGGCTGCCATTGACGGATTGTCCATGGTCTCCGGTGGCACGTATGTAGACGCCACTTACGGTGGCGGAAGCCATTCAGCCGAAATACTGCAACGGCTGGGTAAAGGAAAGCTTATCGCTTTTGACCAGGATGAAGATGCCCGGAGAAACATCAATAACGATCCCAGGCTGACTTTTTTTGAGCACAACTTCAGGTACATGAAAAACATCCTGAAGTTTCACGGGCATCTTCCCGTGGATGGCATTCTGGCTGACCTTGGTGTTTCATCATACCAGTTTGATCAGGCGTCAAGGGGTTTCTCCACAAGATCGGACGGTCCGCTGGACATGCGAATGAACCGGCAGGCTGCGTTAAGTGCCAAAGATATCATCAACAGCTATGATGACAAGCAACTTGCCGGGTTGTTTTACACCTATGGTGAACTGAAAAACTCACGCAGGATCGCCGCAGCCATCATAAATTACCGCCGGGAAAACCCACTGGAAACGACGGCAGAACTTGCCAGCCTGCTGGAAAAGATGGCTCCCCGGGGAAGAGAGAACAAATTCCTGGCCCAGGCTTTCCAGGCCCTTCGCATTGAAGTCAACCAGGAGCTGGATTCCTTGAAGGAACTGCTAATACAGAGCACTGAGGTACTAAAAAAAGGGGGAAGGCTTGTGGTAATTTCTTACCACTCCCTTGAAGACCGACTGGTGAAAAATTTCATCAAAACGGGCGATTTCAGCGGAAAACTGGAAAAAGACTTTTTTGGGAATGTGATCAGGCCCTTTGAACCGGTGGGAAAAATGCAAACAGCAGATAAAGAGGAAATCACCGAAAACCCAAGGGCGAGGAGTGCAAAACTCAGGATAGCAGAAAAGGTTGATTAACATGACAGAAAATAAATTCAAAAAACAGCAACAAGAAAAAGTCGGAACCGGAAATGGCCGGACAGGCCGCTTTTTTGCCGGCCTGCTTGACGGCAGTTTAGTAACCGGTAAATCCGCCCCGGCCCTGCTGCCTTTTATATTTTACCTGTCAGGGCTGGCCTTGTTCCTGATTTTTAATGCATACTATGCCGAAAAAAAAGCAAGAGAAGTAAATCAGTTGCAAACAGAGATGACCGCCCTGCGGATCAATTACGTTCAGACCAAATCCGGGTATATGTACCTGACAAACCGCTCGGAAATTTCCAGAAGGTTAAGAAACCGGGGATTCATTGAACCCAATGAGCCACCCAGGCCGGTATATGAACTGGATAAAGACAAAAGCCTGATGGATTGGCTTCTGGGACGTAACTGAGAATGAAAAAAGAAAATAAAAACCAGCTACGGGAAAAACAGGATCGTGGAACAAAAAAGCGACATACTGTGGAGAATTCGCCTGATCTATTTTATTATGGCAATGATCGCCGTGGTGATTACCGGCAAGATTCTTTACATACAACTCGTTGAGGGCGAATACTGGAAGAAACTGTCACGTTCCTCCACCATGCGTTACGTAAGTATTGAAGCTGCCAGAGGAGATATTTGTGCGGATGACGGCAGACTGCTGGCCACCAGCGTACCCGTTTACGAGCTTCGCATGGACCTGAGCAGCACAGTCACCTCCGATCAGTTGTTTTATAACAATGTGGACTCCCTTGCTCTCCGGCTTTCCAGGTTATTCGGCGACCGCACCGAAGCCCGGTATCGCGCAGGTTTGGTTCGGGCCAGGCAAAACCAGGAGCGGTATTACCTTGTCAAACGTAATGTAAGCTGGGCGCAACTCCAGCAGGCGCGCCAGTTTCCCCTGTTCAGGCTGGGGCGCTTCGGAGGAGGTTTTATTGTGAACGAAAGGACAAGGCGCGAAATGCCCTACCAGACAATGGCAGCCCGAACAATCGGTTATGAACGTGAAGGGATATATGTGGGGCTGGAAGGTGCTTACAGGGAATACCTGGAAGGGATACAGGGTAAGAGGCTGATGCAAAGACTAAGCGGCGGAACCTGGATGCCAATCAGTGACCAGAATGAGATCCGCCCCCAAAACGGCAAGGACCTCATAACCACTATCAACGTGGAGATCCAGGACATTACCGAGAAGGCGTTACTGAAACAGCTGGAACGGTACAGCGCCAGCCACGGCACGGCGGTGGTGATGGAAGTGGCAACCGGAAAGATCAAAGCCATTTCAAACCTTCAGAGGAACTCTGCCGGAACCCGTTACGACGAAACCTACAACTTTGCAGTAGGCCAGAGCACCGAACCCGGTTCCACGTTTAAACTGGCTTCTGTGATTGCTGCCCTGGAGGATGGCGTGATCAGCCCGGATGACTACATAGATACAGGCAGTGGAAGTATCACCTACTATAACCGGACCATGAGAGATGTCAATGAGGAAGGCCACGGCAACATTCCGGTCCGGGAAGCGTTTGCCCTTTCCTCCAATGTGGGCATATCGCAGATAATCTACCATTCATACAAGGATAATCCGGAACGTTTTGTGGATCAGCTCCGGCGACTCGGATTGCACGAACCCCTCGGGCTGGAAATCTCCGGTGAAGGCCAGCCCATCATTCGTGAGCCTGGAAGCCAGGGATGGTCAAACCTTTCCCTCCCCTGGATGGCCATCGGCTATGAAGTATCATTGACTCCGCTGCAAACATTGACATTGTACAATTCCGTGGCAAATAACGGCCGAATGATGAAGCCCATGTTTGTGAAGGAGATCCGCCAGGCCGGGCGGACACTAAAGGAGTTTTCTCCAACCGTAATGAAACGCAGTATCGCTGGCAGCCAAACAATTCGCCATGCCCGGGAAATGCTGGCCGGAGCTGTTGAAAACGGCACTGCAAGCAACATCCGGACAGAGGCCTACTCCATTGCCGGCAAAACCGGAACAGCACAGATCGCACAAACCAGCCGGGGTTACAGAGGCCCTTCCGGCACCCACTACCAGGCTTCATTTGCGGGATATTTCCCGGCAGAAAACCCCGTTTACAGTTGCATCGTTATGATCAACAACCCCCGGGGGTTTATTTATACAGGAAGCCAGGTTGCGGCACCTGCTTTCAGAGAAATTGCAGATAAAATGTTCGCTGCTCAACTTTTCATGCCTCAGGAATTGGAGCAGGAAGTGATGATGACATCATTGCCCGGATTCCGAAACGGACACCTGGACGACTTCCGGGCCATCTACTCTTCGTTTGATGCACGCATCACGGAGGAAACCGCTGAAGGTAAGTGGGGCAGAGCTACCATCAGTGCAGATACCATCAGGCTGGAAGATCGGACCTTTATAGAGAACCTGGTACCTGAAGTGGTGGGGATGGGGCTGAAAGACGCCATTTATTTGCTCGAAAATGCCGGCCTGAGGGTCCGGTTTACCGGAAGGGGTGTAGTCAGAAGACAAAGCATCCCCCCCGGCAGAAGAATCAATACCGGAAACATTATTTACCTGGAACTGTCATAACAACCAACGACAATGGCAACAGAGAAACAGCTAAGTGATATATTATACCGCACGGGAGTAAAAGAAACATGGGGTACTCCTCATTGTGCTATTCTGTCTGTGACCGCCGATTCCAGAATGGTCAGCCCCGGAGCACTTTTTATCGCCGTCAGGGGGATGACAACAGATGGTCATCAATACATCCAGGATGCGATCAAAGCCGGAGCTAAAGCAATTATGTGTGAAACCATGCCCGGAGAACTGGTTCCCGGGGTCAGTTATATCCGGGTGTCCGACACCACACATGGAATGGCTGCTGCAGCTGCCAACTTTTATGACCATCCGTCAGAAAAGCTAATACTGGTAGGTGTTACAGGAACCAACGGCAAAACTACTACCGTACGCTTATTGCATGAGGTATTCACCCGGCTGGGGCATATTTGCGGATTGATTTCAACCATCAGCAACAAGGTGGGAACCACAGAATCAGATGCAAAGTATACAACCCCGGATGTTCTGTCAACCAACAAACTCCTCAGGCAAATGGTTGATGCTGGCTGTGAATATGCATTCATGGAAGTAAGCTCTCATGCGTTGATCCAGAGAAGAACGGAAGGCCTTTCTTTCACCGGTGCCATTTTCACCAATGTATCACACGACCATCTGGACTATCACCAGACCTTCAAAGAGTACCTCAGGGCAAAACAGTTGCTGTTTAATAAGCTGGACAACTCCGCTTTTGCACTGACGAACCTGGACGATAAAAACGGAATGATCGCATTACAAAACACAAAGGCCGATGTAAAAACTTACAGCCTGCGTGCCATGGCCAACTTTAAAGGAAAAATTCTGGAAAACAGTTTTGAGGGCCTTCATCTGCGCATCGGAAAGCAGGAAGTCTGGAGTCAGCTGACCGGTCGTTTCAATGCATACAATATTCTCGCGGTTTACGGAGCAGGACGTATGCTCGGCAAACAATCTGAAAAACTGCTGACAGCTATCAGTGCCTGTGAAGCACCGGCAGGAAGGTTTGAGTATTTCAGAAACAAAAACAATATTACCGGGATTGTGGATTATGCACATACCCCCGATGCACTCGAAAATGTATTAGAAAACATCAAAGACCTCAGGGGAGGACATGAAAAGCTTATTACAGTGATCGGGTGCGGCGGTGACAGAGATAAAACCAAAAGGCCGGCTATGGCAGCCATAGCTGCCGGTTACAGTGACCAGGTCATTTTTACAAGCGACAATCCAAGAACCGAAGATCCGGGAGCCATCATCAATGACATGATCACCGGACTGGAACCGGACCCGGTTTTGAAGAAAAAATATATCACCATTACCAGCAGAAAAGAAGCAATCAACGTGGCCTGTGTGATGGCCAGAGAAGGAGATATCATACTCGTGGCAGGCAAAGGCCACGAAAAATATCAGGAAATCAACGGGGTTAAACATCCCTTTGATGACAAAGCGTTGTTACAGGAATTTTTAAACAGATAACCCATGCTCTACCCATTGTTTGAATTTCTGGATCAGGCCTATGACCTCCCCGGTACCGGAGTGTTTCAATACATTTCCTTCCGGGCCGGCATGGCCATTATTTTCTCCCTGTTCATCACAATGATCTCAGGAAAATACATTATTCGATACCTGAGAAAAAAACAAGTGGGGGAAAGTGTGAGAGACCTCGGGCTGGAAGGACAGATGAGCAAAGAAGGCACTCCCACCATGGGCGGGCTGATCATCATCGCTGCCATTGTAATCCCCACCCTGCTTTTTGCCAGGCTGAACAATATTTATATTGTACTGATGCTGATTTCCACCATATGGCTGGGAGCAATCGGTTTCATTGACGATTACATCAAAGTATTTAAAAAAGACAAAAAAGGATTGCACGGAAAGTTCAAGATCCTGGGGCAGATTACCCTTGGCATTATTGTGGGGGCCACACTCTACTTTCATGACGGAGTGGTAATCCGGGAAAAACCGGATACCCCGCTTGAATTTATCAGCACAAGTGAAATCCTGGAAATTGAAGGAGTGGCCGATCCGGACTCCCCCTTCCCGGTTGAATCGGTCAAGTCGACCAAAACCACCATTCCTTTTTTAAAAGACAATGAGTTCGACTATTCCGTATTGCTGAGGTTTTTGGGCCCCGGTTATGAACGCTGGGCTTTCCTGATTTTCATACCCATAGTGATACTTATAATCACCGCGGTATCTAACGGAGCAAATATCACGGACGGGCTGGATGGGCTGGCTACGGGAAATTCGGCGATCATAGGTGCCACATTAGGGGCGCTGGCCTATGTATCGGGCAATATGGTATTCGCAGATTACCTGAATATCATGTATATCCCCCATACCGGGGAGCTGGTGGTCTTTATCGCCGCTTTTGCCGGTGCCTGCGTAGGTTTTCTCTGGTACAACTCATATCCCGCACAGGTTTTCATGGGCGACACCGGAAGCCTGGCACTGGGTGGAATCATTGCCGTATTTGCCATCGTGATCAGAAAGGAACTCCTCATTCCCATACTATGCGGTGTTTTTTTCATGGAAAGCCTCTCTGTGATCCTGCAGGTCACCTGGTTCAAGTTTACCAAAAAACGCTTCGGGGAGGGGCGGCGAATTTTTAAAATGGCCCCCCTTCACCACCACTATCAAATGAAAGGCCTTCATGAGGCAAAAATTGTACAACGCTTTTTTATCATCGGGATCATGCTGGCGTTATTTTCAGTCATCACCCTGAAACTAAGGTAATGAGGCTGATTCCCGAATAATTAATAAAGAAATAACCGACATAACGAACATATGGATACTTTGGCGAAAGCATTGAAAGGAGAAGGAAACATCTACGGCAGCATGGCTGAAAACATTACATCCCGGCTGCCTGATGTCCGAAAAGAGGGAATCAAGGAGTGCCTGGGCGGCTTCCTGCACGAAGAGCATCGCCTTGAAGAAGTGGATATGGTCAGGGGAATAACCTTTATCAACGATTCCAAGGCCACCAATGTGAATGCGGCATGGTTTGCCCTGGAGAGCATGAACCGGCCTGTGATATGGATCGCGGGCGGACAGGACAAGGGCAATGATTACCGGGCATTGGCAGAGATAGTATCCAAAAAAGTTAAAGCCCTTGTTTGCCTGGGTGTGGACAATCACAGGCTGAAAGATTTTTTCGGAGAACGTGTTCAGGCCGTTTTTGAGGCAGAAACAGTCGGGGAAGCAGTCCGTACAGCTTACATGGCAGGAGCACCCAATGATATTGTTTTGCTTTCACCTGCCTGTGCAAGCTTTGATCGTTTCAATGATTATACCGACAGGGGCCGGCAATTTAAACAAGCTGTATATGACCTCTAGAAAAAGTCATCAAAAAAGCTATCTGTTATAAACCGTTTTGCAATATGCAAACATTGCTTAAACATATAAAAGGTGACCGGACCATCTGGATCGTGGTAATTTTCCTCTACCTCGTATCAACTCTTGCTGTTTACAGTTCCACAGGAACCCTCGCGTATCGTTTCCGGGAGGGAAACACAGAATATTATCTGATCAAACACATGGTAATCATTTTATTGGGACTGGGATTGATGTTTCTGGCCCACAGGGTAAAATACACCTATTATTCGAGGATTTCCCAGCTTGCACTGATGATAGCCATCCCCCTGCTGTTGTTTACCCTCCTCAGGGGTACAACCATTCATGAAGCCAGCCGCTGGATCACCCTGCCCATCATCAACGTGAGCTTTCAGAGTTCAGACCTGGCCAAACTGGCTATCATCATGTACCTTGCCCGGCTGCTTACCAGGAAACAATCCATTATCAAAGACTTCAATTCTGCTTTCCTCCCTATGATATTGCCAGTAATACTGGTATGTGGCCTGATCATGCCGGCAAACCTCTCCACAGCCCTGGTATTGTTTGTTACCTGCGTGGCCCTGATGTTCATCGGCAGAGTACGATTAAAATATATCCTGGCCCTCACAGGGATCAGTATAGCAGGGGCGGCGCTGTTTATTGTCATCATATCGGCCATGCCTGAAGGCGGACGGGTGGGCACATGGCAAAACCGGGTTGACACCTTTCTCGGAAAGGAAGGCCAGGATACCTACCAGGCCGACCAGGCAAAGATTGCCATTGCGACCGGAGGGTTTGTCGGGAAATTACCGGGAAATTCAACGCAACGCAATTTTCTGCCCCAGGCCTACTCTGATTTTATTTATGCCATCATAATTGAAGAATACGGATTGGCAGGAGGGGTTCTGGTCCTGCTGTTTTACATGATATTACTTTACAGGGGGGTCCGGGTTGCGCACAAGAGTCCGGGAACATTCGGAGCATTGCTGGCAGCCGGTCTGAGTTTCAGCCTGGTATTCCAGGCCATGGTCAATATGGCGGTGGCCGTAAACCTGGTTCCGGTTACCGGGCAACCACTGCCGCTGGTAAGCATGGGGGGTACCTCATTGTGGTTTACCAGCCTGGCCATCGGCATCATTCTGAGTGTGAGCCGAACCATTGAACAGGAAGAAGAATTTGAAAACAGCACACATGGAAAAAATTACGCAACCGGCACAGTCGCTTAGGGTCCTGATTGCAGGCGGAGGAACCGGGGGGCATGTATTCCCCGCCATTGCCATTGCCCATGCGATCAGGAAAAGGGCCTTCAATACGCGTATCCTGTTTGTGGGCGCAAAGGGACGGATGGAAATGCGTAAAGTCCCGCAGGCGGGATTCCATATCATAGGGCTGGACATTGCCGGTCTGCAGCGACGGTTGACATGGAAAAACCTGTTGCTCCCCTGGAAACTTCTGAAGAGTATGGCGGGAGCTAAAAAAATCGTCAAACGTTTCAGGCCCGACGTGGTAATCGGCGTCGGAGGCTACGCCAGCGGACCGGTGGTTTGGGCTGCAGCCAGGCAAAAACAGCCTGTACTTATACAGGAACAAAACTCTTTTCCCGGTATCACCAACAGAATACTCGGGAAAAAAGCGGACAAGGTATGTGTGGCCTATGAAGGAATGGAGGCATTTTTTGCCAAAGAGAAGATATATGTTACCGGAAATCCGGTACGACAGCAAGTAATAGACATTGCAGGCAAACGGGAAGAAGCATTGCGCTACTTCGGGCTGTCCGGCGATAAACCTGTGCTGCTGGTAACCGGAGGCAGCGGCGGAGCCAGAAGCATCAATGAAGGAGTGGCCCATAACCTCAGAGGGTTGAAAGAGGAAGGGATTCAACTGATCTGGCAGACAGGGGCTTTTTACTTTGATGCCGCAAAGGAATCGGCAAAAAAAGCAGGAGAAGATAAACTATACATCAACGCCTTCATCGACAGGATGGATTATGCTTATGCAGCTGCGGATGTGGTAGTCAGCCGTGCAGGGGCCATTGCAGTATCCGAAATAAGCTCCGTGAAAAAACCTGCCATATTCATTCCGTCGCCCAATGTGGCCGCGGATCACCAGACCAAAAATGCGCAGGCACTGGTCAACCATAACGCGGCAAGCCTGCTGAAAGACCATGAGGTAAAAGATCGCCTGGTAAATGAAGTAAGTGCCCTGATGTTTGATGAAAACAAAAAACAACGCTTCAGAGAGAAACTGGCAGGTCTGTCCTATCTGAATGCTGCTGACGTCATAGCCGGTATAGCACTTGACCTTGCCTCGAAAAAACGTTCCGCGGCCGGAACAAGCGTTAAGACCAACGGCAGAAAAACAATAAAAAAATGACCGACATTAACCACATAACGCACATATACTTCCTGGGCATCGGAGGCATCGGCATGAGCGCACTTGCCCGGTATTTTTATACCCGCGGTGTAAGTGTAAGTGGTTACGATAAAACCCCCTCCCGGCTGACCAGTGAACTGCAGGAGGAGGGAATCAAAGTGGTTTATGATGACGATCCGGGCACCCTTGAAGTAATGCCTGAATTAGTGGTTTATACCCCGGCCATCCCATCCTCGAATACACTTTTCCGGCATTTCAACAGCCACAATATCCCCATGCAGAAACGGGCGGAGGTCCTGGGAATAATCTCATCAGGCATCCCCACCATTGCCGTGGCAGGCACACACGGCAAAACAACCATCAGTGCCATGCTGACGCATATTCTCAAAGTGGCAGGTATTCCATGCGTTTCCTTTCTGGGGGGCATCAGCACCAATTACAACTCAAACTATGTGGGTGATCCAAATCCCCGATGGATGGTAGTGGAGGCCGATGAGTTTGACCGGTCTTTCCTGCAACTTTCACCCCGGCTGGCATTGATCAGCAACATTGACACAGACCACCTCGATGTATATGGGAGCAAGGAAGCACTGACAAAAAATTTCGCCAGCTTCGCAAACAAGATCCATCCCGGAGGATCCCTGGTGGGTAAGAAAGGGATTGCAGAAAAAATTGGTTTTACCGGCAGGTATTACAGTTATCACCCTGCTGATATGGCGGACTACAGACTGAAAGACGTTGAACTGCGCCAGGGACGCTACAAGGCGACTATTGAAGGGGAGCTGCACATCGAAGGGCTGGAACCGGGACATCCCGGCATGCATAACCTGGAAAATGCCCTGGGCGCAGCTGCCCTTGCACACCAGGCGGGGGTAAGCGCAGAAAAAATAAAGGAAGCACTGCAAAGTTTCAATGGGGTAAGGCGACGGTTTGAAATCTGCTTGCAGACAGAAAACGTGGTATATGTAGACGACTATGCACACCATCCTGAGGAGATCAGGGCCTGCATATCCTCAGCAAGGGCAATGTGGCCCGGGAGAAAAATTACGGGAATATTTCAGCCACACTTGTTTTCACGTACAAAAGAACTGGCCGGCGAGTTTGCAGAAAGCTTGTCTGAACTGGATGAGCTGATCCTGATGGACATCTATCCTGCAAGGGAAGCACCCATGGAGGGGGTCAATGCACAATTGATACTTGACAGGATGACAATGCAGCAGGCTCTGTATTGCCCCCGCGAAGAGTTACTTGACCTGCTTAAAAAAAGGGAAACCGACGTGCTTCTTACCATGGGCGCAGGCGATATTGACCGATTCGCAGGACCGATCACACAAATTCTGAAAAACAAGGCATTGTCATAATGAGAAAAGCCATACATATCGCACTCTTAATCCTGTTGCCTGCCGGTTTGTTTTTCATGCTGGGCTTTGCAGCAAGCAATAACCTGCATAAACCCTGTGAGCAGCTGACAATTAATGTGCGCAGTCATAACGGGAACCATTTTCTCTACCCGGCTGATGTCAGACAAATCATCATTGAACGACTTGATACCGTGGAGGGAAAAATGATGGATCCCGATCTGCTGCATGAAATAGACCAGATTGTACAGGGCATTCCTCATGTGGACAAGGCAAGCACATACCGCACAATCAATAACGAACTGAAAATTGACATCACCTTAAGGGATCCGCTTTTGCGGGTAATCAACAGTCAGAATCAAAGTTTTTACATCGACAGAAACGGAGACATGTTTCCCTTGTCAGAGAACTACACTGCCAGGGTGATGATCGCAACCGGCCGGATTCAGACAGAGTACGCTCCGGGTAAAAACATCGCAGAACCGGAAGAAGAGACAGAGGAGTCACTGCGCAGACTTTACGGGCTGGCCAGTTATATTGACCAGGATGATTTCTGGAAGGCTTTCATTGACCATATTTATGTCAGGCCAAACGGAAAATTTGAATTAACGCCAAAGAACGGTGCACATATCATTGAGTTCGGGCATGCTGACCACATAGAGACTAAGTTCAGTAACCTCAGAAAATTCTACCTCAATACACTGCCACAAATCGGGTGGCATCACTATAATAAAGTAAATGTTGAATTTAATGATCAGATCATTTGCTCAAAATAAAAACTATGGAAAACCAGGAAATCATTGTAGGTCTTGATATCGGCTCCACAAAAATCGCATGTATTGTCGGCCGTAAAAATGAGTATGGGAAGGTGGAGATCCTGGGCATGGGGCGTGCCGACTCCCTGGGGGTGAACCGTGGCGTAGTGGAAAACATCCAGCACACAGTAACCTCGATCGAAAAAGCCGTAACAGAGGCAAGCCAGACATCCGGGGTGGAAATTCACCTGGCCAATGTGGGGATTGCCGGTCAGCATATCAGGAGTCTTCAGCACAGGGGAAATATCATGCGCAACGACATTGAAGAAGAGATCGCCAAAGAGGACATCGACAACCTCATCGAAAATATGTACAAACTTGCCCTGCCACCGGGGGAAGAGATTATCCATGTAATTCCCCAGGAGTACATCATCGACGGTCAGCAGGGGATTCGTGAGCCCATTGGCATGTCGGGCAACTGCCTGGAGGCCAACTTCCATATCATAACCGGCAAGGTGGCAGCCGCAAAAAATATCCAGAAGTGCGTGGCAAAATCGGGGCTGAACATCTCCGATATTATCCTGGAACCACTGGCTTCTGCAGAAGCAGTCCTGAATGTACAGGAAAAAGAAGCCGGGGTGGTGCTTGTTGATATCGGAGGGGGAACCACTGACATGGCCATTTTCCAGGATGAGGTGATCCGTCATACGGCTGTCATTCCCCTTGGAGGTAACGCCATCACCGAAGACATCAAGGAAGGCTGCTCAATCATCCGCAATCAGGCTGAAGCCCTAAAAAAAAGCTTCGGTTCGGCCCTGGCCAGCGAAAACAAAGACGAGGAAATTGTGTCGATTCCCGGGCTGAAGGGCCGTGAGCCGAAAGAAATATCACTGAAAAACCTGGCCCACATCATCCAGGCGCGGATGGAGGAGATTATCGAACATGTATATTATGAGATCAAGACGTCTGGATATGAAAACAAACTGATTGCAGGCATTGTACTGACCGGAGGCGGAAGCCAGCTAAAGCATGCAGCCCAGCTGACTGAATTCATTACAGGCATGGACACACGCATCGGTTATCCCAATGAACACCTGGCTAAATCACCCACCGGGGAAGCCGGCAGCCCAATGCATGCAACAGGGGTCGGGCTGGTAATCAAAGGCTTTCAGAAAAGCGAAAAACAGGAGCTCCGGCAAAAGCAGCAAAAGAAAGGAAAGGGCAAAAGCCAACCCCAGGGAGAAAGCTTTTTTGAGCGGATATTCTCCAAAGGCAAAGATTTTTTTGAAAGCGACGGGGATAACTAGTCACTTTTTTAGTTGTTCACAAGCGCTGTTAATAAATAATGAAAATCGTCCCATTTAAATCATTACCCGAAAAACTGAATTATTTACCTTCAACACCGAAAAATATGACCTCAGACATGATTAAATTCGACCTCCCGAAAAACCAGTCCTCCATCATCAAAGTAATCGGCGTAGGTGGAGGAGGCAGCAATGCAG
>PWHO01000104.1 GCA_003555385.1 Bacteroidales bacterium | reverse complement strand
CCATCACCCAGCCCATCCGGCTCGACGACGTGGTGATCGTAGAAAACGAGTGGGGATGGATCGAGGAGATCAACCTGACCTATGTGGTGATCCGGATCTGGGACAAGCGCCGGCTGGTGGTACCAACCACCTATTTCCTGGAAAGCCCTTTTCAGAACTGGACAAGGGTATCGGCCGACATACTGGGAACCGTTTTTATTTATACGGACTATACCATGCCGGTGGCTGCCCTGCGTGACGAACTGACCAGGCTGCTGAACACCCACCCGAACTGGGATAAACAGGTCAACGTCCTGCAGGTTACGGATGCCAGAGAACACACTTTGGAATTGCGTGCACTGATGAGCGCAGATAATTCTCCGAAGGCCTGGGACCTGCGTGTGTTTATCCGGGAGAAACTCATTGAATTCATCCAGCGCGAATACCCCCATTGTCTGCCCAAAACCAGGTTATATATGGATAAAAACAATGAGGCAGACAACTCATAAATTGTTATTAATTACAAACCAATATCATCAAAAAAGTTAAACTTCCATGTTAAGATCTGTAAACCCTGCAAATAATCAGACCATCACCACGTATGAAGAGCATTCCCCCGATGAGATCAACCATATCATAGAATTAACAGCGGCAGCACAGCAGGCCTGGAACGATACAGGTTTCACCATGCGCAAACAGCTCATGCACTCAGCGGCCAAAGTGCTCCGTGATAATTTGGATGAATACGCGCGAATAATCACCCTTGAAATGGGCAAGCCATTGTTTCAGTCGGAAGGTGAAGTGGAAAAGTGTGCCAAAGTTTGCGAATATTATGCGGATAATGCGGAACAGTTTCTTGCCAGCGAACCCGTTTCCACGGAAGCCTCAGAAAGTTATATCGCCTACAGGCCTCTCGGGCTGGTTCTGGCGGTTATGCCCTGGAACTTTCCGTTCTGGCAGGTATTCCGTTTTGCCGCACCGGCCCTGATGGCAGGTAATGGTGCTCTGTTAAAGCATGCATCCAATGCAACCGGCTGCGCCCTGGCCATTGAATCGGTTTTCCTCAAAGCAGGTTTCCCCTCCAGCCTCTTCAGCACATTGAAAGTGCCCGGGAAGAAGGCAGGTGACCTCATCGGCAACCAGTATATCAAAGCCGTCACCCTGACAGGCAGCGTGGGGGCCGGACGGGCCATTGCCTCCAAAGCTGGTTCAATGTTGAAAAAGACCGTACTGGAGTTGGGCGGAAGTGACCCCTACCTGATCCTGGAAGATGCAGACATAGAAAAAGCAGCCAGCACCTGTGTAACCAGCAGGCTGATCAACAGCGGGCAGAGTTGCATTGCGGCCAAACGTTTTATCGTGGTTCGGTCACAGAAAGAGGCTTTCGAACAACATTTTCTGGAAATAATGCGCCGCAAGGTGATGACGGACCCCATGGAGGGACACAGTGACCTCGGGCCTCAGGCAAGTACCTCACTGCGCAACGAATTGCATAACCAGGTGAAGCGAAGCATCGACAAAGGTGCGAAGTGCCTGCTGGGGGGAGAGATTCCGGACAAAGAGGGCGCCTGGTACCCCCCAACGGTTCTTACAAATGTTAAACCGGGTATGCCCGCTTATGAGGATGAACTCTTCGGCCCCGTGGCTGCCATCATTGAGGCCAGTGATGATGAAGACGCCATCCGGATCGCCAACGACAGCGTATTCGGGCTGGGTGCCGCGGTATTTACCAAAAACAATGAATACGGCCGGGAAATCGCTGAGAAAAAACTCAACGCCGGTTGTTGTTTTGTGAATGAATTTGTGCAATCCGACCCACGCCTCCCATTCGGGGGCATCGGCGACAGCGGGTACGGTCGTGAATTGTCCTACCTGGGGATCCGGGAGTTCACAAACATCAAAACGGTTTATGTAAAATAATCCCCGGAGTTATACCGGGGCCATCCCGGAGTTATTTCTGCAGTCTTTCCAGCAGGGTGATCGCATCACCCTGTCCGTCGAGAATATAATTCGCATCGGTATGGGCCCGCCCCACTTTTACTGACCAGGCATGCTCGGGCATGGGCTGGAACAACAACTCATCAGACCATCCGGCACCGATGGCCAGGATGAAATCGTATTTCTTACGCGATAGCCAATGCATAGCCAGCTCCCCCTTATTAACACCCGCACTGCTTACCTCGATCACTTTGCTTCCGTGAAACACCTGTGCATTGATATTGGTGGTGATGGAAAGCAGGTGGTCATTCACTTCCTTGACCATCATGGATGCTTGCTCCACGTCGGCCTTGTGATAATGCCAGGCCACCGAATAATTCCGTTCCTGGATGTATGCACCGGGCAAACGATCGGTGTAGATCTCCAGGATGGGCAACACCTCCTGCTTCCACCTCGCAGACAGGGGCTTCAGCAACCTCCATTCTTCCCCTGCCTCACGAATGTAAGATCCGTGCTCAGCAGTCAGGTTAACCGGCAGGTCACCCAGCCACTCATCCAATTCATCTTTTCCGCGACCACTGATGATCACAATATCCGTATTGTCTTGAGAGTCGAGGTTTTCCAGCAATCCCATCAGGGCTTTGGGTGGCTCGGCCGCTGAAGGGTATTTGCTGTATGGAACCAGGGTACCATCATAATTGACGATAATGATCCTGGTCTTTGCCCTACGATAATTGTCCAGCAGTTCTTCCTGGAGGTCTTCACTCAGCAATTTTCGTGAAGCTGCATGACTGGAAAACTTACTGGACTCCTTCAGGTTGTTCACAAAACTCGTGGCCCATTTGGTCACATCATATCGACGCAGCCGATCCTGCATAATGGTATTACCACGCACCTGTTCCTTCAAAGGAATACTCAATGCCTCCGCAATGGCATCGGCAATCTCATCAATGTTGTTCGGATTGATCACGACAGACTCGCTCAACTCCTTGGCTGCCCCGGTAAATTCACTGAGAATCAGCACCCCCTTCTGATCCTGCAGGGAAGCAATATATTCCTTGG
>PWHO01000016.1 GCA_003555385.1 Bacteroidales bacterium | reverse complement strand
TGACAACAAAGGAAAACAAATGTACAAAATAATCCCAGGGCCACTGCAGCGATTCCCGCAATGAATGTTAATTATTGCAAACAAATGGTGAATCGGAACTTAATAAAGGAGGTCAAGCCCCATTTCCTTTTGTAGACGCAGGATATCCGGGTTTTTTTCTGTCAGCTTCTGCAGTTTGTCTTTGGGCAGGTAGGCCTTTCGGCTTTTTTGATTTTTGATGATTTCCGTGCGTATCTCAATGGCGTAATTCCTGAGTTCTTTATGCAGAATGCTGAGCAGCGCCGGTTTTTTGTCGTTGATCAGGTCTTCCTGAATGGTATTGTCCAGTGGCAGCAGGATGGCATTGTCCGGCAATAACTTTGGCTGGTGACTTGTCATTGCCATGTAAAGGGCCGGGCTTTCTTCCTTATGCGAAGCAGCAATCTTACTCCAGGCCTGCATGAATTCTTCCCGTGAAAAAGTGGTTATTGGTTTGTCGCCTGGCTCCCCTGAATCTGCAATATCTTGTTTCGCTGCCTTTTTATCTTCATTGATCTTCAGGCTCAGTTTACTGATGGGGTTGACCCCTTTTGAAGATACGGAGGTATTTTTCGGCGTTTGGGGTTTTGCAACCTGAGCCTTGTTGGTTTCCTCTTCTTTCCGGTGCAGGGGCCGGTTCTCCGGCTTGTTTCCGGACTCGTTTACCCGTGCAGGCCGGGTTGCTTCATCCGACTCAGAAGCATCGGGAGTCTGGCCGGTTTTACCGGAAGCAACGGACGGAGTGATTGGCTTTTCGGGTGCGATCAGTTGCTGAGGTGGGCTTAATGCTGTTTCGTCAGGGCTTTTTTTTTTACCAGAGATGCCATTTGCAGCAGTGACAGTTCCAGCAATAACCGTTTGTTGCTGCTGGCTTTGTACTGAACATCAGCCTGGTTGTTGACTTCAAGGGTCTGAAGTAAAAGTTCCCTGGAATATTTTTCCGCCTGTTCCACATATTTTGCCCGGATATCCTCACTGGCCTCCACCAGCTTTGCCGTTGCCGGATCTTTGCAGACCAGCAAGTCGCGCAGGTGAGCACCGTAGCCGGTGATAAAATCGGCTCCCTCAAAGCCTTTTTGCAACACTTCGTTAACCAGCAGCAGGATTTCTGAGGGTTTTTCTTCCAGGATCAGGTCGGTCATCCTGAAGAAATAATCGTAATCCAGTACATTGAGGTTTTCAATGACCTGGTCATAAGTAATTGTGTTTCCCGTAAAACTGACCAGCTGATCAAAGATCGACAACGCATCCCGCATGGCGCCATCCGCTTTCTGGCTGATGATATGCAGGGCATTGGGGTCAGCCTGGATTGATTCCTGCTGAGCCACATAGGCAAGCTGCCCGGAAATATCCTTCACGGTAATCCTGGCAAAGTCGAAGATCTGGCAGCGGGAAAGAATGGTGGGGATGATCTTGTGTTTTTCGGTGGTGGCCAGTATGAATTTGGCGTAAGCGGGAGGTTCTTCCAGTGTTTTCAGAAAGGCATTGAATGCCTGCTGTGACAACATGTGAACCTCATCAATGATATAGACCTTGTACGTACCTACCTGCGGGGGAATTCTTACCTGGTCAACCAGGGCACGAATGCCGTCCACCGAATTATTGGATGCTGCATCCAGCTCGTGTACGTTAAAGGAGTGACTCTGGTTGAATGACTGGCATGATTCACACGCATTGCACGCCTCAATATTTTCCGTAATGTTTTCGCAGTTGATGGTCTTCGCCAGGATACGTGCACAGGTCGTTTTGCCTACACCCCTGGGCCCGCAGAACAAAAATGCCTGGGCCAGGTGATTATTCCTGATGGCATTTTTCAGGGTGTTGGTTATGGATTGCTGCCCCACCACCATGTCAAAGGTGGCTGGCCGGTATTTGCGTGCGGAAACGATAAACTGGTCCATCTCACTGCAAAGCTACATCTTTTTATAAAATCACGGATATAAAAATCCCGCCAGCCAAATACAGTGCTGGCGGGATGTTTTTGCAGACCCTTAAATCAGGCCTTTTTCGTGTTTTTCTCCGATGGCTTTCAGCATATCGGCCGTCATTTTGTCCAGGTCGAAGTCATGCTGCCAACCCCAGTCCTTGCGTGCCGGGCTGTCATCTACAGAGTTTGGCCATGAATCGGCAATTTCCTGGCGGAAATCCGGTTCATAACTGATCTCGAATTCAGGAATGTGTTTCTTGATCGATTCTGCCATTTCCGCCACGGTGAAGTCCATGGCGCCAACGTTGTAGTCGCAGTGATTTTTCAGGCTGGAAAAGTCGGCCTGCATCAGGTCGATGGTAGCCTTCAGGCAGTCGGGCATATACATCATCGGCAAGCGGGTATTCTCATTGACGAAGCAGGTGTATTTTTTGTTTTTGATGGCTTCGTAATAGATGGCCACAGCATAGTCGGTGGTGCCGCCACCCGGCTCGGTCTCATGACTGATGATTCCGGGATACCTCAGTCCTCTGACATCAAGGCCGTATTTTTTTACATAATAGTCGCCAAGCAGCTCCCCGGCAACCTTGGTTACACCATAAATAGTGGTGGGTTTCAGGATGGTTTCCTGGGGGGTATTGTCGACTGGGGTGGTGGGACCAAACACGGCAATGGAGCTGGGTACCAGTACCTGCTTCATCTTGTATTCCCTGGCCAGTTCCAGAATATTGATCAGTCCGTTCATGTTGACGTCCCAGGCCAGCATAGGATTTTTTTCTCCTGTGCCTGAGAGGATAGCGGCCATGTTGATAATGACATCAATTTTATATTTGTCAACTACCTTTTTCAGGTTATTTTTATCCAGTGCGTCAACCACTTCGCAGGGGCCTGTGCCGGAAAGTTTTTCCGAGGGTTTGGTTTTTCGTACACCGGCAACCACATTGTCGCCTCCGTAAATATCGCGCAAAGCAAGTGTGAGCTCTGAGCCAATCTGACCAGCTGATCCGACAACCAAAATATTTTTCATGCTGTTTTAAAGTTTAATCGTTTATAAAATAGA
>PWHO01000013.1 GCA_003555385.1 Bacteroidales bacterium | reverse complement strand
TGGCCGGATTCAGCCTTCTCACCTACTGGTTTACCCTGCTGCCGGATACACAATGGACCGCTTCCCGGCTGATATATGCGGGGGCAGCCTGTCTGCTGCTGGCGGAAATACTGGGGAGGTATTTGTTCTATGCCTCTTACTACCGCGTCGGGATATAATCACTCCACTCCGAGGCAGTCCTGATTGATATCCAGCACATAGTTTTCAATCACACGGATGGAAGGTGCGGTTTCTGAACCGTCGAAACCGGTTATTTGCGGATAGGAGATCAAACGACCGTATGCCTCCAGGTATTCGTCCGCCACAGGAATATAGGACCAGTGCCATTTTTCCTCCTCATAGCCTCCGTCACGTTTGTCGCCATGTGCCGTATAAGGCTGGCAAAACCCGTAGCGGGATGCATTCACAGAAAGCCACTCATAAACTTCCTGTCCTTCACCGGATTCAAAATAGCTGTTCTGTAAGCTGTTAAGATCCATATCGGTACCCCAGTGGTGGCGGGAGGTTCCGGGCATTGCACTGAAGCGGAGGATCTCCCTGGCTCGTTCAGCCGGATCATCAATATCGGTGGCCAGCACGTTGCCGTGCAGCTCTCTCCGGCCATGCCATTTGTCTTCCCATATTCTTTTCTGATGATCAAAGGTGCGAAAAGCGGACAAAATCGTCAACCGGACGCCGTCAGCCGAAGCGGCTTCATGCATTTCCCGGAAAGCGGCATAGGCCTCTTCATGCAGATACATCCCTACACGGCTTGCATAGGCATCACTGATAACCACCAGCCCGGTATCAGTGGCCGGATCCACACGGCCGGTCAATTGTTCCGGACCAATATCACGTACAGGGGGCTGAAGGGTTTCTCGCATATCTTCCTGGGTTCTTAGTGTATCCGGAAAAGCCTGCCTTTCTGGAGTATCCACGGGCATACGGGCCCGGTTTGAAGCCCTGTATCCCCGGGAATAGATAAAAAGCACAGCCAAAAGAACCACTATGGCAATCAGGAAAGCCCGATGCCACAGTGGTTGTTTATCAGATTTGTTTACTTCAGCCATTCATCAAGCCATTTGAAAAATTCACGCTGCCAGAGAATGCCGTTTTGAGGCTGCAAAATCCAATGGCCCTCATCGGGGAAGAACAACAGACGTGAAGGGATCCCTCTGAGCTGGGCTACATTAAATGCCTGAAAACCCTCAGTATAAGGAACGCGGTAGTCTTTTGCCCCGTGGATCACCATCATGGGGGTATCCCAGCGATCCACATGCAAATGTGGGGAGAAATCGTAACTATGGGGTTTCGGATCTTCCCAGTAGGCACCGCCAATGTCATGATTGGCAAAGAACATTTCTTCTGTGCTGCCATACCAGCTCTCCAGGTTGAACAACCCGCAATGTGAAATAAATGCACTGAACCTGTCCTCGTGATGACCGGCCAGCCAGAACACACTATAGCCGCCATAACTTGCACCCACTGCACCCAGGCGATTCTCATCCACAAAAGGCTCCTGTTTCACCGCATCAATGGCACTGAGGTAATCGTCCATATTCTGTCCGCCCCAGTCTTCACTGATCTGGTCATTCCAGTCCTGTCCGAAAGTCGGCAGGCCTCTCCTGTTTGGAGCCACTACGATATAATCATTGGCCGCCATTATCTGAAAATTCCAGCGATAAGAGAAAAACTGGCTGACCGCGCTCTGGGGGCCGCCACCACAGTAAAGCAATGCCGGGTATTCCCGGTTGGGGTCAAAGTTCGGGGGGTAGATCACCCACACCAGCATCTCCTTGCCGTCCGTGGTGGTAATCCAGCGTTCCTCCACCTCCCCCATCGGGGTGCGGTCAAGAATCTCCCGGTTCACGAAGCTGATCTGTTCCTGCTGCCCGCTTTGCGGATCAACGCGGAAGATCTCCGTAGGCATCGACATGGACATTCGCTGTGCGACAAGCTGATCACCGGCAGGGGTCACCGATTGGTAGTTGTGATGCCCGTCGGTAAGTTGCGAAATATCTCCGCTTTCGATATCAAGCGCATACAACTGGTAGGTAGCATAAACGCCGCTGACAAAATAAAGTGTCCGGCTGTCATCTGACCAGGCAAACCCACTGGAGCTCTGGTCAAACCCGGCGGAGTAATCCCGGTATTTGCCGGTTTCCATGTCCATGATCATGATGCGGTTCTTGTCAGACTCAAAACCGTCTGTGGCCATACTTTCCCAGGCCATATAACCTCCGTCAGGCGAAAACGCCGGATTTCTGTCATACCCGTCATTAAAAGGGGTCATGTCCGTTACTTCACCGGTTTGCAGGTCGTAAAAATAGATGTTGGTGTTGGTGGTGGTTGTCCAGTCCTTTCCCACTTTCTTTTTACAGGTGTAAGCCAGGTAACGGCCATCAGCACTCCATGC
Source organism: Bacteroidales bacterium (assembly GCA_003555385.1). Lineage (GTDB taxonomy): Bacteria > Bacteroidota > Bacteroidia > Bacteroidales > UBA7960 > PUPG01. The sequence continues at coordinate 636 of PWHO01000013.1, read as the reverse complement.
AATCTGCGAGCTTCCGCCGAAGGGAGGTACTGGCGAACTCCAGGGCCCGCCTTCCATGATGTCACGACCGGCACCCACCTGCCCGTCTGAATAATCAGCCACGAACACATGGTTGAAAGTTCCGTCGCTCCACTGATCCCAGTGACGGTACATCAGATCATCGGCAATATGCGCATTGGCATGTTGCAGGTCGGGGTGTTTGTCTTCCGCAGTCTCGAGAATTTTTATCCGTTTGGTATAATAAATATGCGCCATATCAGGTGCATATCCAAACCCGGTAATTCCCCCTTCAATGTGGGTGAGCTGTTCCACATTATTCCCATCGGGATCCATCTCAAACAGCTGGGTGCCATCATCGGTGGATTTCATAAAGCCGATACGCTGACCATCCGGGCGCCATGTTGCCGAGGATTCAGACACATCCGAATTGGTAATATTGACAGGTTCACCGCCGCCGGAAGGCATCACGAAAAGGTCACGCAGTCCTTTGTTCTCTTCTATACTGTAATGGGTGACGCCATAAAGGATGCTTGTTCCGTCAGGAGAAACCCGGACATCACCCAAGCGTCCGAACTCCCAGAGGGTTTCCGGGGTCATCGGTTGCGATTGCCCCATCGAAAATGCAGAAAATGCCAT
>PWHO01000031.1 GCA_003555385.1 Bacteroidales bacterium | reverse complement strand
TAGAAGAACACCGGGTCGCCCTCGAAAAAGCCCCCGGAAACCCGTGGCTCCGATCTTTTTACCCGAACAATAAGTCATTCCTGATCAATTTTGCCGATTTACTTGGAATGAACGGGGCCAGGCAATGGTTCGAAAAAGGGATCCAATACCCTTTGCTGAATCACCCCATACACCCATTTTACGGGGTTTATTTCCCGACCAGGCATGAACACCTTCACCTTTTGGACGACTGGTTAAAGGAGCACAACCAGTTTCAAAGGGCAGTGGATATCGGCTGCGGCTGCGGGGTACTGTCATTTATTCTTTACAAACACGGGATCAGAACCATTCACGCCACCGACATTAACCCCAATGCAGTATACAGTTTCCGGCAGGACCTTAAGCAGTTAAACCACCACATGCAAAAAACTGTTTCCGTGGAAGAAGCCAACCTGCTGGGATCATTTCGTCCTTCCCCCAATGACCTTGTGGTGTTCAATCCCCCCTGGATTCCTGAAAAACCAAAAAAAGTACTGGATACCGCTTTATATTTTGAAGACCGGTTTTTTGATGACTTTTTCAGTCAGGTGATTGAAATCTGCCCGCCGGGAACGACCATCGCCCTTATTTTCTCCAATTTCAGCATGGCGGCAGGCATTGCAGCCGAACATCCCATAGAGCAGGCACTGCAAAATCATCAGGAACATTTCAGTTTGCTTTCACGGATCCAAAAACCGGTTACCCAAAAAGCATCCCCTAAAAAGTCCTGGATACAACAGGTACGCAATAAAGAAACGGTGGAATTATTTATTATCAGAAAAGACTGATCAGGCCGGTTCAAGACGACTGATCAGGCCGGCTCAGGACAACTAATCAGACCGGCTCAAGAAGACTGATCAGGCCGGCTCAGACGAGCTTTACCCAGCTCACCTCCCGGTCAAACACAAAACCCAGCTTTTTTACCAGATTGATGGACTGATGGTTATGGGGTTCTATATTCACAAAAACAGGCTTTTTTCTGCCCTGCTTTTCAATCACCAAAAAACGCATGATGCTCTCCCCCAGCCCCTGTCCGCGGTAATCCGGCATGACATGCAAAAACCCCATGGAACTGTCGTCATGGGTCAGCCCCCACCCCACCAATTCACCATTGATCCAGATTCCTGCCGATACATCCTTTTCCAGGCGGTCTTTAATATAGGTTTCGGAAGTAAAGTCCTTATAGGCAGAATTTCTGAAAATATAATTGGCCATGGAAGAATCCAGTGACTGGGATACGTGATCGGTAGGCTCCACGCTTTTCTCTTCCGGCAGATAATACCTGTGGGTAGTGAGCTTCCACTCAATTTTACGGGTATGGGTCAGCACAGGCAGCATCCATTCCTCCACATTGGCAAAATAAAGGCTCTCAAATTCAAACCGTTCCAGCAACAGAAGCAGATCTTCCGGGTTGTCTCCGCAAAGGAAAGTCCATAGGTAATCGCTCTTACCGCAAACAAGCAGGAAATCATTTTGTTGCAACCACTTCCGTACAGGATAGTTGGAAAAAAAACCTTTCACCGGTAAACTCTGCAGCGGCTTTTTAGCAAGCGAACGTTTCAATTTTGCATCCATATACGTCAAAGGTTTACGTACGGATCTTAATAGATTGATGACAGTTTAAAGATACATACATTCTGCACACAAATCAACACTGATTTTCTTCTGCTCAACAGTGATTTTCTTCCACCGCCTCCAGGATGATTTGGCAGGCATCCCTCACCTCCGTCTCACTTATGGTAAGAGGTGGTGCAATGCGTAAACAATTGTCTGCAAACAAGAACCAATCAGTCAAAACCCCCTTTTGGATACACCGGTCAATCACCCCTTTTGCCTGGGTAAAATCCCCAAACTCAACCGCCAGCAGCAATCCCTTGCCACGCACACCACGAATATCCGGATGCACAAGCATCTTGCGAAAAACGTGCTCAAGTTGAGCAGCATTGAGCCAAAGCTTTTCCTCCAGGATTACTTCGAGAGAAGCTTTTGCAGCGGCCGCACAAACAGCATTTCCGCCAAAGGTGTTGATATGCCCAAGCACAGGATTTTCAGTAAAACATTGCATCACTTCTCTTCCGGCAACAAATGCACCCAGAGGCATCCCGCCCCCAAACGCTTTTGCCAGCGTGAGTATATCGGGAACAATACCATAATGGCTGAAAGCCCACAAGGCGCCAGAACGTCCCATCCCGGCCTGGATCTCGTCGAGGATTAACAGAGCTCCCGTTTCATCACAGCGTTTCCGCAGTGCCTGCAGGAACTCCTTTTCCGGAACAACTGCGCCGGCCTCTCCCTGGATGGTTTCGGCAATGACACAAGCGGTCCGTTCAGATATTTGTGAAAGCTGCTCCGTTTCCCCAAAACACAAATGACGCACATCAGGAAGAAGGGGACGGAAAGCATTTTTCAGTTTCTCATTTCCTCCCACGCTTAGTGAACCATGGCTGCTTCCATGATAGGCATCATAAAAACTCACTATTTCAGTACGGCCGGTATACCTTTTGGCCAGTTTTAACGCCCCCTCCACAGATTCACTGCCAGAGTTCACAAAGAAAACATTATCGAGCCCGGCAGGTAAATTCTCAACCAGCAGTGTGGCCAGTTCAACCTGGGGCGACTGCACAAACTCCCCGTAAACCATCAGGTGCATATAACGGTCCGCCTGCTCCTTTACAGCCTGAACCACTCCAGGATGACGGTGCCCCAGTGCACTTACAGAGATCCCACTGATCAGGTCCAGGTACCTCTTACCGTCGGCACCATACATATACAAGCCTTCTGCCTCTTTAATTTCCAGAGAAAGAGGGAAAGAGGATGTCTGAGCCAGGTGGCGGAGAAACAGTTCACGTTGAAACATATTTTATTAGTTGTTAGTTAGTCGGGGCTGACGCCCCTCCAGTTAGTCGAGGGCTATTGCCCTCTCCGGTTAGTCGGCGCTAAAGCGCCTCCAGTTGTTGGTTTGTCGAGGGCTATTGCCCTCTCCAGTTGTTGGTTCCGGCGCTGCGCGCCTGATGGTT
>PWHO01000334.1 GCA_003555385.1 Bacteroidales bacterium | reverse complement strand
TACCATGATATCGAGATCACTGTCCTTTTCAGGTGTACCATAAGCATAAGACCCGAAAAGGATGATTTTGGCCATAATTACAACCCACCACCGGCAAGGCTCCGCGATCCCAAACAAAAAACAAGTACCTTTGTTTGTATATGTAAGCAGTGTTGGCCCACTGGGAGCAATGGCCCACGGGGAGCGCTGGCCCACGGGGAGCAATGGCCCGAAGGGAGCACCAGCCCGAAGGGATTACCAGCCCGCAGGGAGCACCAGCCCGAAGGGAGCACCAGCCCGAAGGGATTGCTGGTCGCAGGAAGTGCTAATCCCCGGCAAATACCGGTCACGCTGCCCGTACAAGTACGCTGCATCTTAACAAAGCAATTTCTGAATGACCCGATCCCTTTCCATATACGATCGTTTCACCGCACATATCAGGCAGCACAAGCTCCTGTTAAAGGCGCAAAAAGTGTTGCTGGCGGTCAGCGGCGGCATGGATTCCATGGCCATGGTGGAATTGTTCCGGGCTTCCCCCTACCCTTTTGCCATTGCCCATTGCAACTTTCAACTCAGGGACGGGGAGTCGGAAAAGGATCAGACCTTTGTGGAACAACAGGCAGCCGCCCTGGGAGTGGATTGTTACACGGAGCGATTCGACACGGAAAGTTATGCACAACAACATAAACTTTCCATCCAGATGGCTGCCAGGGAACTGCGTTATGACTGGCTGGAAGAAATGAGGCAGCGCACAGGCTGCGATGCCATTGCCACAGGTCATCACCTGGATGATGCCATTGAAACGCTGCTGATCAATATGTCGAGGGGAACAGGAGTTGAAGGACTGAAAGGCATCCCAAGAAAAAACCGAAATGTGATCAGGCCGATGCTGTTTACCGGTCGGAAAGAGATCGCAGATTTTGTCAGGGAGCACAAACTGCCCTACCGCGAAGACCACAGCAACCAGGAAACCAAGTATTTGAGAAATAAGATCAGGCACCAGATCCTCCCTGTTTTGAAGGAAATCAACCCGGAACTTTGCGGAACCATTGATGAGTTCTTTTCCCGGATGCAGGCTGCAGCCACATTTTATCATCTTAAAGTAGACCAGGCAAGGGAAGCCTGTGTGCAGCAGTCAGGAAAGGAAACACATATTCTGCTCAGACCGCTGTTACACCTGGCACATCCTGATATCCTTCTTTATGAATTCCTGAAAGATTTCGGATTCACCCCGGCCATGTGCAGGGATATTTTCAAAAAAATCAGGGTGCAAACCGGCCGGGAATTTTCATCCGCTACCCACTACCTGCTGAAGGACAGGGAAAAACTGATCATCTACCCGGTTGATGAGCATTCAGGACCGGTCAGGGCCCATGAGGTTGATGCAGGGGATAAAGCCCTGCAATCGGGCAAGCAGCATTTCAGTTTCAGGGCAGGCCACATTGAAGAGATCAGTGAGCTTCCCACCGACCCCCACGTATTGACGGCCGACCTTGACAAACTTGAGTTCCCCCTGTTTTTACGTCCGTGGCAGGCCGGCGACAAAATAGTCCCCCTCGGAATGAAAGGCCACAAAAAAGTGAGTGATTTACTGACTGAGGAAAAAGTCCCGCGACACAAAAAGGAAGACATCCTGGTATTGGTTTCTGAAAACAGGATCGTGTGGGTGGCAGGCATCCGCCCAAGCGAGGAATTCAAGATCACCGAAAACACCAGCAGTTTCTACCAGGTCACCATAGACAGTGTCTCGATCTGAAAACCCCGACCCCCCGGCACACCCCGGAACCACAGGCTGCTTCCACTAACCTCAGCCCGCGAAAACCAACAACCAACAACTGCCCGGGCCGTTTACCATGCCATTGGCAGCTTTCCCAACCCATGGCCCATGAGAACCAAATAACCAACAACCAACAGGCGCGCAGCGCCGAAACCAACAACCAACAACTGCCTGACCCGTTTACCAAACCATTGGCAGCTTCCCCAACCCTCAGCCCATGAGAACCAACAACCAACAACCAACTAACCAACAACCAACTAACCAACACTAATTATTTGTACCTTTGCATTCATTAAAGTAGATACGTTTACCTTCTTTTTTAACCTTGTGTTTCAAACCAGGGAGCTAAAAAAACGTTGATATCCCAAAACACCGTTTTATGACAACAAAAATCCAGGCAAAGCAATTATTGACATTGCTTCTCCTATTTCTTTCCGTCACTTTTGCCCAGGCCCAGATCCTGGATCCTGTCGACTGGCAGTTTTCTCACGAAAAAATTGCCGACAATGAATATGAGCTGAAACTTACGGCCAACATGGATCCGGGCTGGTACATTTATGGTACGGACCTGGAGGAGGGTGGCCCCATCCCCACACAGATCGAATTTGATGCCGGTGAGGGGTTTGAGTTTTTGGGGGAACTGCAATACCCGGATGCCGAGGTGAAATATGACCCGAATTTTGGCATGGACATCCCCATGTATGGCGAATCCGTGACTTTTGTGCAACGCGTCAGGGTACTGACTGCCGGCACGGTCACTGTATCGGGAGAGCTTGAGTATATGTCGTGCGACGACACACGTTGCCTTCCTCCTGATTTTATGGGGTTTTCCTTTGACCTGGAAGGAGACGCAAGCCTGGCGGAAGCCGAAACAGCAGCTCCGGCCGAAACACAAATCCCTGCGGATACGGAAGACCCTGAGACGGAAGACCCGGCTACCGAAGATGACCCGGATGCACCCGCAACAGAACCTGACCCGGAAACGGAAGAACCTGCAACCATCTACACCCCTGAAGATACTGAAGACAGGGGCATTGGCCTGACATTCATCATGGGGTTCCTGGGGGGCCTGCTGGCACTGCTCACCCCCTGTGTCTTCCCGATGATCCCGCTAACTGTCAGTTTCTTCCTGAGAAATGCCGGTAACAGACCCAGGGCCATCCGGGATGCCCTGCTCTATGGATTTACCATTATTTTCAGCTATGTAATACTCGGGCTGGCCATTTCCGTCATTTTCGGCCCCGCCACCCTGAACGCACTGGCCACCAGTCCCGGCTTCAATGT
>PWHO01000085.1 GCA_003555385.1 Bacteroidales bacterium | reverse complement strand
ATTCTTTTTCCTGGCCGGGCCTGACGAAAAACTGCATCTCCATTTGCTCGAACTCACGCATCCTGAAAATGAACTGCCGGGCCACGATCTCATTCCGGAAGGCTTTGCCGATCTGGGCAATTCCGAACGGTAGTTTTTTGCGTCCCGTTTTCTGTACGTTCAGGTAATTCACAAAGATGCCCTGAGCGGTTTCCGGCCGCAGGTAAATCTTGGAGGTCCCGTCGCTGGCGGAGCCCATCTGGGTGCTGAACATCAGGTTGAACTGCCTGACGTCGGTCCAGTTACGCGACCCGGAAACCGGGCAGGCAATGCCCAGATCCTCAATGAGCTGCCTGAGTTCATCCAGTTTTTCGTTTTCCAGGGCCGGAACAAAACGGCTTTTGATCTCGTCAATTTTTGCCTGGTTGGCCTGTACCCTGGGGTTGGTCTCACGGAACATCTTGTCGTCAAAACTGTCGCCGAATTTTTTGGCGGCTTTACTGACCTCCTTTTCGATCTTTTCTTCCAGCTTGGCAAGATGATCTTCGATGAGGACATCTGCCCGGTACCTTTTTTTTGAATCCTTGTTGTCGATCAGTGGGTCATTGAATGCCTCCAGGTGTCCGGATGCCTTCCAAACCGTAGGATGCATAAAGATGGCCGAATCAAGCCCCACAATGTTTTCATGGTACTGAACCATGGATCTCCACCAGTAATCCTTGATGTTGTTCTTCAGCTCCGCCCCGTTTTGTCCGTAGTCGTAGACGGCACTCAGCCCGTCATAAATCTCACTGTTGGGGAAAATAAACCCATATTCCTTGCAATGCGCAATGATCTTTTTGAAAATGTCTTCGCCTTTGGCCATAATATTTTTTTTGTGGATGAGCGTTTAACGATGCCGGCTTTCTGTTTGTTCACCTGATCACCACCCTGACACTCCCGGGGATAATGTCAAAGGAAAAGGGGGAGTGCCCCAGTGATTCTCCGTCTGCTTCAAGCAACACCGGCTGATCGCATTCGATACGGATTGTTTTTGCGGTGTGGGTGATCACCCGTTTGTGTTTTTTGATGGTGCCATCATAGAGCCTCCGTACATTGGCGATCACCGACCATTTGCTCAGGTCTTTGATCAGGATGATGTCAAACAGCCCGTCATCGGTTTTGGCATCAGGGGTCTGCCGCATCCCGCCACCATTATACTGACCGATCCCGACCCCGATGGTGAAAAATTTTTCGCTGAACTTTTTTCCGTTCACGGCAACCCTGGTATTGCATGATTTATAGGTAAACAGTGAGCCGATCAGGTGTTTCAGGTAAAGCAACGGATTTCCTCTTCCCCTGGTCTTGCTGTCGTTGGTTTTGCTTGCCACCAGCCCGTCAAAACCCACCCCGGCCATATTGATGAAATACCGCGTTGATTCTTTTGAGCTGTTGAAATAATTTACGATGCCGGCGTCCTGCAGCAGGGTTTTACCCTTTTTAAGTACGAGGATGGCTTCTTCATAATCCATGGGAATGTCATAGGTCCTTACCCAGTCGTTCCCTGTTCCCACTGAAATCATCCCAACGGTAATGTCTGTGGAAGGAACGACCTTCTGGCGAAATATCCCGTTCACCACTTCATTGAGTGTTCCGTCTCCGCCAACGGCGATGATTTTTCTGAAGCCCTGCTTTACGTGAGATTCTACCAGCTCAACGGCGTGCCAGGGACTCCGGGTAAATACAGCCTGGTAGCTGAACCCCTGTTTGTCGAGCAGGCCTGAGATCTTATCCCAGTCTCTGCGCACTTTTCCGATACCGGCATTGGGGTTGACAACCACCAACCATTGATTTATCATTATTCTGTAGTTCTATCAAAAAAAATTGAGGGCGACAGGGAAAGCTCAACCAAAAGTATCCCCTGCGCCAAAACAGGATGCAAAATTAAGAAAAATCGCAAAATACCAAGCTATAACCATTGCTGGTCAATCAGGTATCGGGCAATCTGGACGGCATTGGTTGCTGCCCCTTTCCTGAGGTTGTCGGCCACGATCCACAGGTTGATCCCGTTCTCCAGGGATTGGTCACGACGGATCCGTCCCACAAAAACCTCATCCCGGCCTTCAGCGTATTTGGGCATGGGGTATATGCTGTTTTTGGGGTTGTCCTGCACCACCACCCCCTGGGTGCTCTCCAGGAGGCTGCGCACCTCATTCATCCGGAACGCCTTTTCCGTTTCAATATTCACGGCCTCCGAGTGCCCGCCCATTACGGGGATTCGCACCACGGTGGCGGTGATCTTGATGCCGGGTGCCCCGAGAATCTTACGGGTTTCATTGACCAGTTTCATTTCTTCGGCAGCATCGCCGTGCTCATCAAAATCACCGCCGTGAGGAAAGCAGTTCAGGTCAATGGGGTGGGGGTAAGCCATTTCCCCGCTTTTCCCCGCTCTTTCGTTGAAAAGTTGCCTCACCGCATTTACTCCGGTGCCTGTTACTGACTGATAGGTGGAGATCACCAGGCGGCGAATCCCATATTTCTGATGAATGGATGAGATGGGGAGGACCATCTGTATGGTGCTGCAGTTGGGGTTGGCAATGATGCGTGTGGACTGTGTGATGCGGTCGGCATTGATTTCCGGGACAACCAGGGGTACATCCTCTTCGCCACGGAATGCAGAAGAGTTGTCAATGACATAAGTTCCGTTTTCGGCAAAGGCTGCGGCATATTTGCGGGCAGTGGCGGCTCCCGCAGAGAAAATGGCCAGCTGAGGCTTTGCTTTGATGGCGTCTTCCACACTTTGCACTTTATAGGGCTTTCCCCCGACCGTGATCTCTTTTCCCACAGAGCGTTCAGATGCGCAGGGGATAAAATTTGTAAAGGGGATTTGCTGTTCTTCCAGAACCCGGATCATCATTTCTCCGACCAGGCCGGTGGCTCCAATCAATGCAATTACCATACAGATCGCTTTTAAAACCGTTTGTCAAAATTGCCCGGCATTCGGGACTTTCACCGATGCAAAAATACTACATTTAGACCGGGGTAAAAAAATGTCATGCGGAAAGCGTTGTTTTATATTGTATTATT
>PWHO01000046.1 GCA_003555385.1 Bacteroidales bacterium | reverse complement strand
GTGCCGGCAGCCAGCCGAACCCTCGTAAGGCCGCACCAATCAAGTCCAGCATCTCGCGGGTCCCTTGGAGGCCCGGCGCCGTCTGTTCACCGTTCGCGAGAAGATCGAGGGAACGGTGGTAGGCCTGGACGTCATCCCACGGTTCCGGCAACCCGAGGAGTTCGAGCAAGGCGTGGTACTCGCCAGCCTCGAGCTGAACTGGAGTGGCGGTGAGGAGGAGGACGTGAGGGACCCGTTCGACCACATCACGCATCGTGCGCCACAACCGGGTGGGACGTCGGTAGCCCCGGCTGTCAGGTCGTACACGGGCGGCGTGAGCCTCGTCGAGCAGCAGTAGCTCCGGCAGCCGGTCCGCGCTGCTGAAGATGTGCGAGGTGCCGCGGGTCCCGCGGGCGAGCTGCGCCGACACGAGCGCGAGGTGTGGTCGGCGGTCGGAGAGCGGCCCCTCGGAACCGACGGCGACGGTCTCACCCGACGGGGAGACGTAGGTGCGGGTACCGGAGTCGTAGAGCCAGAACTCCAGGCCGAAGTGGTGGAGGAGCTCGTCCCGCCACTGGCGGAGGACCGCGGCAGGCGCGAGGATCATGACGTCGCGCACCTCGCGGAAGCGCAGTAGGTAGGCGAGGGTGGAGCCCGCTTCCAGGGTCTTCCCCAGACCGACCTCGTCGGCGAGAAGTACCCGCACCGGCCATCGACTTAGGGCGTCGATGACCGCCCGCTCCTGGTGGGGGTAGAGCGCGACCGGTCCGGCGTTGAGCGGCCAGAAGGCAGGGCTCCGGCGGGCCTCGCGGAGGATCGACCGAGCAACGGCGAGCCCGTCGTGGTCTGGGGAGCGCTCGGGAGTCCTGCCCACGGCGTGGAGCAGCTCGGTCGCGAACCCAGCATCCAGATCGCGGACGAGCAAATCGTCGCGGCCGTCCTCCCAGATCAGTTCGAAGCTGCGCGCGTGGGCTGGCACGTAGCCGTGTTCGTCGGCCCAGCTGCGGTGGACGGTCAGCTCTTCGTAATTCCCTCGGAACCCTGGCACCGTCTCGTTCGGAGAACCGACTGCGGAGATCCGATCACCGTCCCCATCCTCAACGATCATCCGCTTGCTGTGGAAGAGCGCATCGGACGCGGACCCCTCCGGGGTCAAAGGGACGGCCACGCGCACGGTGAGGAAGCCGTCCCGGATCATCCACGCGAGGGCCGCCAGGCGATCACGGTGGAGCTCCTGTGCGAGGCTCCCGGCCTCGCTCAACAAGCGCTGCCTGAGCTCGCGGACGACGGTGTCCGCCCACTCCTCCGAGCGCACCTGAGCGAGCGCGAGTTCTTCAGGAACCGAGTGCACCCCGAGGACGAGGCGCATCCGGCCACCCTGGAGACGTAGCTTCTCGAGCCCCTCGGCCACTGCGAGGAACGCCGAGATGTTGAAGAAGCTCGTGAGACGGTCGTAGCGGACCGAGAGACCGATCACCGGCAGGAGGAACTCCTCGAGTACCTGGCCGGCGGCCCCCTCGTAGGTGATCCGGAGACCGTCTAGGTCCCGGAACCGCCGAGGCTCGGATGGGGGTTCCTGTCGGGTCACCGTGAGCCCGCGTCCATCACCTCGAGGACGGCGTCGCAAACCGGCTGGTCGCCGTCGGGAGAGTCGGGGCGCACCGCGCCGCCGTCGATGAGCTCCCGGAGGAGGGCCTTGGCCCACGCCGTCTGTCGCGGCGTCAGGGGCTGTCCGCCACGGCGCCGTTTGGAGGCGTCCACGAGGAACTTCCGCGCCTTCGGGCTGAGGAGATCGTACTGGCGAGCCTTGCCGGCCAAGTGCGAGAAGACCTTCGAGTCGAGGGTGGCGACGCGTTCGTCTGTTGATGGGCCCTCGGCCTCCTGACGAGCTTCGAGGACGACGCGCGAAGGTGGGGCCTTCGGCGGGCGCTGCTGGTCCCACTCATCCAGTGCCTTGACGGCTGCGACCAGGCCATCGTGGGTCGCTTCCGCGAGCAGGAACCAGGTGGTCAGTGGTGGCATCCGCTCACCGAGTACGCCGAGATCCTCCTCGAGCGTCGCGAGCTTCAGCGCCGCGTCCACTTCCGCCGGGGTCGAGCGGACTATCCGCGCAGCCCGCTCGAGGGACAGGTGCGACTCGTAGTAGCCACGTGACACCTGCCGTACCCACCTGTCGAACGGTTCCCTCGGAAGCCGCCACGCGTCGACGAACCCCAGAACGGTTCCCGGCTCTGGTCCCTGACCGCTGGTCTCGTGCTCGGACACAGTCACCCCTTCCGCAGGGCGACGTGAAGCCACTGATCGCGAATCGACCTCGCCCGATCGGCGTCGAACCCGCGCTCGCGGACCAAGAAGGAGGCCACGCTGTCGGCGAGGGCGAGCACGCCGAGGAGTTCGTGGTCCCTCTGTGCCCGCTGGAACAGCGAAGAGTTCGCATTCACGACCGCTTGGAGCTCGTGACTCGGCTTGTCGAACATGTAGTCCCAGGGCGTCTGCTCGGACTGGAAGTCCTCGACGATGACTGTGAGCCGTATCTTGGAGCCGTCTATAACCAGCGTGTCGGCTTCGACCTCGATATCGACCCCCGACGCGTAGGGATCGGGAGAAGCTTCCGCGCCCGTTCCGGTCTGGGCCGCGCCTCCGTCGCCATCAACGGACGTGCCTGGGTCGACGCCGCCCGAGATTTCACCGAGTTCGCTCGCGACTCCCATCGCCTGGCGGAGCCCGTCGGTGGCACGGACGTACTTGCCCTCGTCGTTCCTCCCGCGCGACATCTCCTGCGACGCCCGGACTACCGGTCGCAGGAAGTCACGCATGAAGCTGGAGAGGAGTTTCCAGTCGTCCGTCGTCTTCTCGAACCCCTGCTTGTGGAAGTTCGGTTGTACGAAGTCGACGTTGAGTTCGCCGAGGAGTCGCGACGTCATCGGGTGGGGGTTGAACCAATCCTTGTTCCACGCCTCGATGAGCTGACCGCGCCGGTAGAGGTTCAAGCCGAAGCGCCCATCGTTGTGGGTCTGCTTGTCGAGCGCGATCCAGCCGGTGACCCGCTTGCCCTCATCGAGTTCCT